>JADHND010000107.1 GCA_016779685.1 Shewanellaceae bacterium
AGAAGTTTACATTGTAGCCATTGGATACACTCGGTAGCTACCAAACAGATAGTAATAGTGGATTGACGAGGTTAATAAATTGAGTGACATGGCTAAAAATTTGATCCTATGGATTGTAATTGCTGTTATTTTGATGACAGTTTTTCAAGGATATTCTCCGTCGTCATCAAGTGTGAAAATGGATTATTCACAGTTTTTAAGCGCTGTTGATAATCGTGAAGTTGCATCCGTAGAAGTTCAACCAGATATGAGAACTATTGTTGGCAACACTAAGAGTGGGCAAAGCTTCACCACAGTGATGCCGGTTATTGATCGTGATCTAATTAATGATTTGAAGCGGGCTGGCGTCTCTCAATCAGGCAAAGCCTCAGAAGAATCGAGTTTCTTAACCCAAATTTTTATTTCTTGGTTCCCGATGTTGTTGTTGATAGGCGTTTGGATCTTCTTTATGCGTCAAATGCAAGGCGGTGGCGGCAAAGGCGCCATGTCATTCGGCAAAAGCAAAGCCAAACTGATGGGTGAAGATCAGATAAAGACGACATTTGCTGATGTTGCAGGTTGCGACGAAGCTAAGGAAGATGTTGTAGAGCTTGTTGATTATTTAAGAGACCCCACTAAATTTCAAAAACTAGGCGGCAAAATTCCAACAGGCGTCTTGATGGTGGGTCCCCCGGGCACAGGTAAGACGTTGCTAGCAAAAGCCATCGCTGGTGAAGCCCGCGTCCCATTTTTCACTATTTCAGGTTCAGATTTTGTTGAAATGTTTGTTGGCGTAGGAGCGTCTCGTGTTCGTGATATGTTTGAGCAGGCCAAAAAATCAGCACCCTGCATTATTTTTATCGACGAAATCGATGCAGTGGGTCGTCAGCGAGGTGCTGGTCTTGGCGGCGGTCATGATGAGAGAGAGCAGACTCTAAACCAAATGCTGGTTGAAATGGATGGCTTTGATGGTAACGAAGGGGTTATTGTTATCGCTGCGACCAACCGCCCAGATGTTCTCGATAATGCTTTATTGCGCCCTGGACGCTTTGACAGACAAGTTGTGGTGGGTTTACCCGATGTACGTGGTCGTGAACAAATTCTTAAAGTACATATGCGTAAAGTGCCCCTTTCTGAGGATGTCCAAGCCAGTGTCATTGCACGAGGTACACCAGGTTTCTCAGGAGCAGATTTAGCTAACTTAGTTAATGAGGCAGCTTTGTTTGCAGCACGTTATAGTAAACGCTTGGTGGCAATGGAAGAGTTTGAACAAGCCAAAGATAAGATTATGATGGGTGCAGAGCGTCGCTCCATGGTGATGACTGAGTCTGAAAAAGAAATGACGGCATACCACGAAGCAGGCCATGCTATTGTCGGTCGTTTGGTACCAGAGCATGATCCTGTGTATAAGGTTTCTATCATTCCACGTGGACGCGCTTTGGGTGTGACAATGTACTTGCCAGAGCGAGATAGGGTCAGCCATAGTAAACAGCAACTAGAGAGTATGATTTCAAGCCTGTTTGGTGGTCGACTGGCAGAAGAAATTATTTACGGTAGCCATGCTGTCACAACAGGCGCATCGAATGACATCGAGCGTGCCACAGATATTGCGAAAAAAATGGTGACGCAATGGGGTTTATCAAGTGAGATGGGTCCGATTCTATATTCTGAGGAAGATGACGAAGTCTTCTTAGGTCGTTCGATGAGTAAGTCCAGTAACATGTCGGATGAAACAGCCAGACGAATAGATGAAGAAGTGCGGGTTATTATTGATTCTAATTATCAGAGAGCTCAGAAAATATTGCAAGATCACTTGTCTACATTGCATGCGATGAAAGATGCGCTCATGAAATATGAAACCATAGACGCGTTGCAGATAGATGATTTGATGGAGGGTAAAACACCGCGGCCACCTGCAGACTGGCATGGTGATGATCAGCCGCAAAACCCAAATTCGCCTCCCTCCTCGGATGGCGATCAAAAAATCAATAAATCTTATGACGATTCTAAACCAGATGAAGCACCTTTAAGTTAATTGCATCCATCAAGCTATGTCGCTATCATAGCTTGATTCCTAGCTATATGTGAGATTTTTTTCTTGGTCAATCAAACATTATCGTATCAAGGTGGGCAACTTGATACGTGTTCCCCTCTTATCATGGGAATTTTAAATATCACCCCAGACTCTTTTTCTGATGGCAATCAATTTTCATCACTAGATGGAATCCTGCGCCATGTTGAATCGATGATTCAGGCGGGTGCTTCTATTGTTGATGTCGGTGGGGAATCGACACGTCCATTTGCAGAAAAAGTATCTGTGATGGAGGAATTGGATCGTGTTATTCCCGTCGTTGAAGCCATCGCTCAACGATTTGACATATGCCTTTCTATCGATACGATGAAGGCAGAGGTGATGCAACAAGCAGTTCGTTCAGGTGCGCATATGATCAATGATGTACGTGCATTACAAGAACCGGGGGCGCTACGCGTTGCGAGTGAACTTCAGGTGCCGATTTGTCTTATGCACATGCAGTCTAATGCTCAGCAAATGCAAATTTCTCCAACTTATCAAGATGTGGTTGAGGACATTATTGGTTTTTTCCAGGAGCGGATTGAAGCTTGCCTAGCTGCAGGGATTGCCAGAGAACGCTTGGTGTTGGATCCCGGTTTTGGTTTTGGTAAGACCTGTGCCCACAATTATAGTTTACTGCGCTCGCTAGAGGCTTTTCAATGTTTTAACCTACCTTTATTAGTGGGCATGTCGCGTAAGCAGATGATTGGAGATGTGCTGCAAAAACCTGTACATGAACGTATTTACGGCAGTGTAGTCGCCGCATCGATTGCAGCGATCAAAGGTGCTCATATTTTGCGTGTTCACGATGTTGCAGCAACAAGCGACGCCTTGAAAATTACCCGAGCTGTTTATCACAATAAGGATAATTAATGACTAAAAAATTTTTTGGAACTGACGGTATTCGAGGCAAAGTCGGTGAATCAATCATGACGCCGATGTTGGCATTAAAACTGGGGTGGGCTGCGGGTAAGGTACTGGCGCGTCACGGTACCCACACTGTTTTAATCGGCAAAGACACTCGTATATCAGGCTACATGTTCGAATCAGCCATAGAAGCGGGATTGGCCAGTGCCGGCGTGAACATTCGATTACTCGGCCCTATGCCAACACCGGCAGTTGCTTATTTAACACATACATTTCGAGCAGAAGCTGGAATTGTTATCTCTGCTTCGCATAATCCTTTTGATGACAATGGCATTAAGTTCTTTGGTTCGGATGGCCGTAAGCTAGATGATGAGCTAGAGCTCGCCATTGAACAAGAGCTTGAGCAGGAGATGGTGTGTGTGGCTTCTTCCCATTTAGGTAAAGCAAGTCGGGTGGACAATGCTGCCGGACGTTATATTGAATATTGCAAAAGCCATTTCCCTATGCGGAAGAACCTGTCTAAAATGAAACTGGTCATCGACAGCGCGCATGGAGCAACGTATCACATTGCTGCGAATGTCTTTCATGAGCTCGGTGCTGAAGTTATCTCTATTGGTGCAGAACCTAATGGGTTTAACATCAACGATGGTTGTGGTGCAACGGATATGCATTCTATTAGCTCAGCTGTGGTTGAGCATCAAGCCGATCTTGGCATTGCGCTCGATGGCGATGGTGATCGTGTACAAATGGTCGATGCCACGGGCACCATCATAGATGGGGATGCAATTTTATACATTCTGGCTTTAGATGCTTTTTTAAGTGGTGAGTTGTCAGGCGGCGTGGTCGGTACCTTCATGAGTAATCAGGGGTTAGAGCTGGCTTTACAGCGGCTACAAATTCCATTTGTGCGCACACAGGTTGGTGATCGCTATGTTGCTGAAAAAATGCGCGCCTTGGGTTGGCATATCGGTGGTGAAAGTTCAGGGCATATTTTACATGCAGAACATGGTACCACTGGTGATGGGATTGTCGCAGCGGTTCTGGTTTTGGCTGCCCTTGAGCGGCATCAAACAAGTTTGTCTGAGATGCTCGCAGAATATCAAAAATTACCCCAGACCTTAATTAATGTTGAATTTTCGAACCCTGCATTACTTGAGGAACCAAGCTTAGTGGCCAAGGTCAAGCAAGTAGAGCAACGATTGGCATCTATCTCGGGTCGTTTATTGCTACGGCGTTCGGGTACACAGCCATTGGTGCGAATCATGGTAGAAAGTCCTGACCTTGATCAAAATAAAAGTGCTGCCAACGAGGTTAAGCAAATTTTAATAGAAGCAACGCGGGTTATTGAAGTATAATGGCATCTGAGATAAATTCAGATTAGTAAGAAACAAAGCGTAGCGAGGCTAACGTGAGAAAACTTTTTATTGCAGGTAATTGGAAGCAAAATGGCCGTCTTGCGCTGGTCGAGGGAGCATTGCAGACCTTATCGCAGCAACCAGAAGCAATGTGGCAGGATTGCGAGGTGTCTTTGTTTCTGCCTTACCCACTACTTGATTTTGCGATTGATAAGAAGCAGATGAGTGGTCTGCCATTGGTTATAGGTGCTCAGAATGTAAGTGCTTATGCTGATGGTGCATACACGGGAGAAGTTTCGGCAGATTTGCTTGCAGAGCTAGGTACAAAGGCTGTGCTGGTGGGTCATTCTGAAAGGCGTGCTTTGTTTGATGAATCTGAGCCGCTTATCTTAGAAAAAATGAAAAGAGCTCATGCTGCTGGTTTAAATGTGGTTTGGTGCATTGGCGAAACCCAGCTCGACCGAGAAGGCGGGCAGCACTTTGAGCGCATTCGAACCCAGCTTGTTGACACCATTCGGGCGCTAGGTATAGCTGCTTTGAGTAAGATCGTGATTGCCTATGAACCTGTGTGGGCTATTGGTACTGGTTTGGCGGCATCCACCCATCAAATTCAGGAAATGCACCAATATATACGTGATTTGATCAGTGATTTTGATAAAAATATAGCTGAACAGCTGCGTATTATTTACGGTGGCAGCTTAAATCGTGATAATATAGGTCAAGTTTTGATGATGCCTGATGTGGATGGTGCCTTAGTAGGTGGTGCAAGCCTAGATCCATCGCATTTCGTTTCACTATGCCATATTGGCACTGAAGTTAATAAGAAATTGGAATCCTGATTATGTATGAAATATTAGTTGTTTTAGATATTGTGACCGCAACAGCGCTGATAGGTATGATTTTGTTGCAACAAAGTAAAGGTGCAGATGCTGGTATGTCGATGAGCGGTTCATCAGGCAACATGTTTGGTCCAAAAAGCTCAGCCAACATTTTATCTAAGATCACAGCGGTGCTGGCAACATTATTTTTCATTTTTAGCTTATTTATTGGTCGATTGAGCACAAATGTGGTTTCAGAACAGGAAAAAATTGATATAATGGTGGAACAGGTTGAGTCATCTGCAAAAGAGACTCAGGATAGTATTCCAGATTAAACCTGATGTTGCCGAGGTGGTGGAATTGGTAGACACGCCATCTTGAGGGGGTGGTGGCTTCGGTCGTGCGGGTTCAAGTCCCGCTCTCGGCACCAAATTAAAAGCATTTAGTATCCTCTTATGCTCAAAAAAGAGATCAAGTTCCAAGTATCCTTAAAATTAGGTTGATTTTTCTAAGAATAACCATATAATACTCTACAAGTAGACGCGGGATGGAGCAGCATGGTAGCTCGTCGGGCTCATAACCCGAAGGTCGTCGGTTCAAATCCGGCTCCCGCAACCAACT
>JADHND010000108.1 GCA_016779685.1 Shewanellaceae bacterium
ATGACCACTTACACAAGGTGTCAAAGAGAATCATAGATTTATGCTTAGAAACCGATACGGGCAAAATAATGATTGGAAAAAACAAGGATTGGAAGCAATCAATCAATATTGGCAAGGTTAACAATCAAAAGTTTGTGTCGATACCGCACGCTGAGTTCATCAAGAAGATCCAATATAAAGCTGAGGCGCATGGAATAGAAGTCGTTATTAGGGAAGAAAGCTATACCAGCAAAGCCAGTGCTATAGACCTTGATACAATACCTACTTATCAAGATTCTGGCGAACGGATATTCAGCGGTCGTCGAATCAAACGAGGTTTATACAAAGCGTCATGCTTCAATCTGATAAACGCCGATGTAAACGGCGCACTGAATATACTTAGAAAAGAAATCGGAAATGCCTTTGCAAAAGGGCTATTCGATAGCGGTTGTGTGTTTCAGCCGATGCGTGCAACTTGCTAAGTTGTCGTATTAGAATCAATGAGATTGGCAGGATGGCTAAAGCTACATTGAGAAGCTCCACTCTATAATCTTTGATTTAGAGGGAGTAATTCACTCAACATTCTTCAAATATAGTTCAATAAATGAAATAATAACCCCTTATTATTTAAGGTCGTTGTTGATTATGAATTCATCTCTATCCGCTCAAACAAGCAAAGATGAGCTTCGTTTGAATAAGTTACAAAAAAAATTGCGTCGTGAAATGGGCAAAGCCATTGAAGACTACCAGATGATAGAAGCACATGATGTGGTTATGGTGTGTTTATCGGGTGGCAAGGACAGTTACACGATGCTTGAGATTCTACTCAATTTGCAACAATCAGCCCCGATACCATTTCAGCTTATCGCAGTGAATTTAGATCAAAAACAGCCAGGTTTTCCAGAACATGTCTTGCCTGAGTACTTAGCATCGAGACAGATTCCTTATTATATCCTTGAAAAAGACACTTATCGGATTGTTAAAGAAAAAGTGCCGGAAGGTAAAACAACCTGTTCACTGTGTTCACGCTTACGCCGCGGTACCTTGTATGCTTTTGCAAAAAAAATGGGCGCTACTAAAATTGCACTCGGTCACCACCGTGATGACATTATTGAAACCTTCTTTTTAAACATGTTCTACGGCGGTAAACTCAAAGCAATGCCACCGAAATTACGTTCGGATGACGGAGGTAATATCATAATCCGTCCGTTAGCTTACAGTCGCGAAAAAGACATTCAAGCCTATGCTCAATTTAAAGCATTTCCGATCATCCCGTGTAATCTGTGTGGGTCTCAAACCAACTTGCAACGGCAGCATATTAAAACCATGCTTCAGCAATGGGATCGCGAATTTCCTGGAAGAATTGAGACTATTTTTGCCGCTATGCAACATGTCGCACCGTCACAAGGCGTTGATCGGGCTTTGTTTGATTTTGCGGGCTTGAAACTTGATGTCACGAAAAGAGATTTACCCGACGACTCGCCAGAATCACAGTTACCTGCGTTTGATTTTTTGGATCCCAATCAACAAAATCAACAGCTTCAATTGGGTTCAGCGCGGAAAGCAACTATCCCTATTCAATCATTGACCTAAAGGTAAGTTATGCAATATAAATTGGCTGCCCGTCACTTTCACCTGTTATCAACCATAATCATGGTATGTTTAATGACCTGGATGATGTCGGGTACCTTACTTTGGCTGCATGTTGGCTTTGTTGATCATTTTTTGAGTCAGTGGGTGCATTCGTTCTTATCTGTGATTTTGATTGCACAAGGGTTTGCTCTGATAGCCCGACCTATTGCATTTAAAATAGGACGCTGGCTGACCCATACGCCCATCAATCAGGCCAAGCAGCGGCTATAAATGTATGCGTTAACTTGGAACTATGGTATAATGCATTGCTATAATGTCACGAATATGTGCTGGTTTTAATTAGAAGTAAGAGGTCTTCCGATGTCAAATGTACTGACGTCATCTTACACAGAAGATGGTAAGTATATCAAAAAAATCCAAAGTTTTGTCTTGCGCGAAGGGCGAATGACCAAAGGTCAGCGGCATGCGATTGCCAACCACTGGCAAACTTATGGTATCGATTATCAAGTCCAGCCGCTTGATTTTATAGCCTTATTTGGACGAAAGGCGCCAGTTGTGCTCGAAATTGGCTTTGGCATGGGGGACTCCTTGGTGGCGATGGCGCAAGCAGCCCCAGAAAAGGACTTTATCGGCATCGAAGTGCATCAGCCTGGGGTCGGTGCTTGTATTCAGCAAGCGGTTGCATTAGAGCTATCTAACCTCAAAGTCATTCACCATGACGCAGTCGAAGTGCTCGAGAATATGATTGCCGTAGATTCCGTAGCTGGATTACAGCTTTTCTTTGCTGATCCTTGGCATAAAAAGCGTCATCACAAGCGCCGCTTGGTTCAAACTTCCTTTATCGAGCTGGTACATACCAAGCTAGCCGTCCAAGGTTTTTTTCATTTAGCGACCGATTGGCACCCTTATGCAGTGCATATGCTCGAGGTTTTTGCAGAACACGCAGGTTATGAGAATCAATCGGTAACTGGTGATTTCATCGTTCGTCCTCCTCATCGTCCCATGACTAAATTTGAAAAGCGTGGCCAACGGTTGGAGCATGGTGTTTGGGATTTACTCTATCAGAAAGCTGATTAAATCCACCCGTTCGATATTCAAATCAACTATATTTAAACTATATCAACAAAGTGGTCTTTTTTTATGCCAACCGTAGCCGTTTTAGAGCAAGTTATTGATGAAGCTCGTCAATACATTGGTCAAGGAAAAGTAGCCAATTATATTCCAGCTTTAGCTCAAATTGATCCGAATAAGATAGGGATTGCCGTCTGTCATGTCGATGGCACCGTGATTGGAGCTGGAGATTACCAAGAAGCTTTTTCTATTCAAAGTATCTCAAAGGTGTTGAGCTTAACCTTAGCCCTCCAAGAATCATCCGATGCTGATAAGGAAGTCTGGACGCGGGTCGGTAAAAACCAATCTGGCAATGCTTTTAATTCACTGGTTCAAGTCGAAATGGAGCATGGCATTCCACGCAATCCATTTATCAATGCCGGCGCATTGGTGGTGTGTGATTTTCTTACAACAAAGCTGAAAAATCCCCACCAGAAAATGCTACAAATGGTGCGAGATCTGTCGTTGAACGATGCCATAGAGTATGATCAAGAGGTGGCTCAATCTGAATACGAGCATTCAGCACGCAATGCCGCCATTGCTTATCTGATGAAGTCATTTGGTAACTTTCACAATGACGTCCCCTCGGTTTTAAAGAACTATTTTAGTTATTGTGCTTTAAAAATGAGCTGTGTTGATTTAGCCAAGACCTTTGTCTACCTGGCCAATGAAGGTCAATGCTTAAATGCAATTCCCTTTGCTCAACCACAGCGAACACGGCGGATTAACTCACTATTGGCGACCTCTGGTCTATACGATGGTGCGGGTGAGTTTGCCTTTCGGGTGGGCATGCCCGGTAAAAGTGGTGTGGGTGGCGGTATTATTGGGATCGTGCCGAAAAAGTTTTCGATTTGCGTTTGGTCACCTGAACTTGATGAATTTGGTAATTCATTACCAGGGCTGGTCGCCTTAGAAAGTTTTGTCCAAAAATTAGGTTACTCCGTCTACTAACAGCAGCGCCTCCGGCGCTAGCTGATGACTTAATCCATAAGTGTTTGCAAAAACTCATTCATAAACAGCCGCCCATGTGGCGTTATATGCCAATGTTTATCATATGCTTTGATAAAGCCTTGGCGAACCCCTTGTTCTAGTGCTTGCTGAATCCTTGGCAAGGCAAGCCCGGTGTAATTGAGACAATCCTGGTAAGGAATAGGGGCGTGCAAGCGGGCGTAATTCATCATGAATTCCAATAAACAGTCCCTTGCGGCAATGGGTTGACGGGTGTGCATTTTGACGAGACTTGGCAAATAGCCTTTCGGATGCTTGATTTTGGTGGTACGGATAATTTGCTGCTGCTGAGGCAGCGTGATTTTACCATGAGCCCCACATCCAATGCCGATGTAGTCACCAAAACGCCAATAGTTAAGATTATGCTGGCAGGCAAAACCAGGCTTAGCATAGCCTGAGATTTCATAAGCTTGATAACCGGCAGCTGCCAAGCGTTGCTGACCTTGCTCATAAATCGTCCACAGCGTTTCATCATCGGGTAGTTTGGGGGGCTGACTGTAGAATTGGGTTTGTGGCTCGATGGTGAGCTGGTACCAAGAAAGATGCGGCGCATTCCACGCAATTGCTTGATCTAAATCAGCCAGTGCATCCGCTGTACTTTGCTGGGGTAAACCATGCATGAGGTCGAGGTTATAAGATTTAAAACCAGCGTGTTTGGCTTCGGTAATGGCTAGTTTTGCCTGTTCGGCATTGTGGATCCGACCCAATGCACTGAGCTGGCGGTTGTTAAAGCTCTGGACGCCAATGGATAGTCGAGTCACGCCGGCAGTACGATAGGAGGCAAAACCATGTCGTTCTAATGTGCCCGGGTTGGCTTCCATGGTGATTTCACAGTCTGGATCCAACGGTATCTGTTTTTGAATGCCTGTTAACAAAGTTGCGATGCTGCTTGGATGAAACAAAGAAGGTGTTCCCCCCCCGATAAAAATACTTTTCAGGGTACGGCCTTGCACATATTGTCTATCGTGTTGCAAATCGTCCAATAAAGCAGCAACATACGCTGCTTCTGGGAGTTCCTGCCCACATTGATGTGAGTTAAAATCACAGTAAGGGCATTTTTTTACACACCATGGAATATGAACGTATAGGCTCAAAGGGGGTAATATCAGATCAGGCATGCCACAAACCATGGTTTTTAAGCTGTTGTACCAATTGTCTTAGCGCTAGGCTGCGATGGCTGAGGGTGTTTTTCTGAGCCACATCCAGTTCAGCAGCGGTGCAATCGAGATCGGGTAAGAAAAAAATAGGATCATAGCCATGTCCAGCTTGTCCTGCGACCTGATGGTGGATCACGCCTTCCCATGTACCTTGGGCAATAATAGGAGAGGGATCTTGGCCATGTCGCATGAAGACCAAAACACACTGAAACCGTGCGCGTCGTTCGTGGGGTTGAGTGAAGAGCGCCATTTCGGCCATCAAGCTTTGATTACGTTCAGCTTGGGTGGCCTGTTCGCTGAGATAGCGCGCGGAATAAATACCTGGACGACCATGCAGCGCATCCACTTCGATACCCGAATCATCTGCTATAGCGGGTTTGCCTGTTAACTCAGCTGCGTGGCGTGCTTTGATAATGGCATTTTCAACAAATGTCGTACCTGTTTCGGCTACTTGCTCTTTATGCAAGCGATTTGCTGGGATGAGTTCAAACGGAGCCCCTTGAAACAATTGCTTAAATTCATTAATTTTACCTGAGTTGTGTGTGGCTAAAATGACGTCTTTCATCATAAACCTCGATGGTATGAAAGTAGGTATAAAATGTGCGTCATGATACCACAAATGTTTGATGACGCTAAAAAATAAATGTCAGCCTCTTCAATTTGGGGTTAGATTTGGAAGATTTTTAGCTAGATTCTCAGAACAACCTACACACTTGGACTAGACAAGAGAGCCAGCTGCCTATAGGCTAAAGTTCTCTAAAAAATTAACCAGGTGCCTCAAGGATGAAGCAATATAAACAGCTGACTCTCAAAGAAAGATAT
>JADHND010000109.1 GCA_016779685.1 Shewanellaceae bacterium
CAAGGTATGGATTCACCGTTGGCGATGCGAATTTGCCAAGCGACCAAATCCAGATCATAGATCATTTCTGTGACCGTGTGTTCGACTTGTAGTCGAGTGTTCATTTCCATGAAATAAAAGTCTTCGGCTGTATCGACCAAAAATTCTAAGGTACCGACGCCCACATACTTTAAATGCTGGGCGATGGTGGTAGCGGCTTGAATCATCCCATCAAGCGCTGTCTTGGATAATTCGGGTGCGGGTGCTTCTTCAATAATTTTTTGGTGCCGCCGCTGAATAGAACAATCTCGACTGCCTAAACAGACAACGTGACCTTGTTGATCGGCGATGATTTGAATTTCAATATGTCGAGGCTTGAGCACGAATTTTTCGAGGAGGACGTCGGCAGCCCCAAAAAACTTCTCGGCTTCCGCTTGTGCCAACTTGAAGGCAGCGATAAAGTCTTGCGGATGGTGCACCACCCGCATACCTTTGCCGCCACCTCCAGCCGCCGCTTTGATTAACAAAGGAAAGCCAATGTGGTTGGCTTGACTGAGTAAGGCCGTTTCAGAAAGCGGATGGAGCGAGTGACATCCTGGAATACAGGGAATGTTCAAAGTTTCCATCAACATTTTAGCTTGGATTTTATCTCCCATGGTGTGGATGGTTTGCCAAGCTGGACCGATAAAGCAAATTCCTTGTTCGGTACATGCGCGAGCAAAATCGGCCTGTTCAGATAGAAAGCCGTAGCCAGGATGAATGGCATCGGCACCGGTGTCTTTTGCTGCCTGAAGGATGGCGGCTTGATTAAGATAACTGGCTTGAACAGATGCTGGGCCAAGGCAGATGGCTTGATCGGCCAGTTGCACATGTTTGGCGTCACGATCAGGCTCTGCAAATACCGCCACGGTGGTTAACCCCAGACGCCGAGCCGTTTTAATCACGCGACACGCAATTTCACCACGGTTTGCAATGAGAATGGTCGCGATCATGACGATTCCTTGCTATTGGTTGTGCTTAGAAACGCTAGCATTCGCGCTTGTGCCTCTGGGGTAACGCGAATTTGAGCGATGGCTTGGATGGTCTTTTCTTTAATGGCCGCCGTAATCGGCACAGTGATGTCTCGTAACAGACTTTTGACTTGGGTCATGGCTTCTGTGCAGTTCGTTGCTAGCTGTTCAGCGTAGACAGAGGTGGTGGCTGCTAAGTCGTCGGTGATATTGTGAATCAAGCCCATTTGCTGTGCTTGTTGCGCATCAAAGCGATCGGCTGTTAGCATCCAAGCACGGGCTTGTCGCAAGCCCAAAGTGCGCACAACATAAGGGCTGATAACGGCAGGAATGAGACCTAATTTGACTTCACTAAAACAAAACACGGCATCGGGATGGCACAAGGCTAAATCACAACAGGCAATCAGCCCCAAAGCACCGCCGTAAGCTGCACCTTGTACCTGGGCAAGGGTTGGATGAGGCAGTTGGTCTAGGTCGGTCATCAAATCGGCTAACTGTTGAGCGTCGAGACAGTTTTCTGTATGGTTCATGCCTTGTTGTTGCTGCATCCAATTGAGGTCAGCGCCAGCACTAAAATGTTTGCCGTTGGCATTAAGTACAACTAAGTTGAGTGTTTGGTTGGCCAGATACGCTAAGGCATGCCGCAATTCGCTGATCATGGTTGCGTTCATGGCATTGTGGCATTCAGGGCGATTGAAAGTAATGGTCGCCGTGTTTGGGGTCCTCGCTAAGACAAGGGTTTGATAGTTGGGTATGGTTGTTAAAGTCATAGATCCGCTCACTTACATTCTAAAAATACCAAAATTGGTTTTTTTGGGGGGGGCGTTTTGAGCAGCTGACAAGGCTAAGCCAAGGGTTGCTCGCGTATGCAATGGATCGATGATGCCATCATCCCATAGTCGAGCACTGGCGTAATAAGCGCTGCTTTGGTGCTCATATTGTTCTAAAATAGGTTGTTTTATCTGGTTCAGTTCTGATTCTGAGAGCGGTTGTCCGACTCGAGTTTGTTTGTCTTGCTGAACCTGTGCCATCACATTGGCTGCTTGTTCGGCGCCCATGACGCCAATTTTTGCATTGGGCCACATCCACATCATAGTGGGCTCAAAGGCGCGGCCACACATCCCATAATTACCGGCACCGTAACTCCCTCCTATCACTAAGGTGAATTTAGGCACTTGCGCACAAGCGACCGCCGCTACCATTTTCGCACCGTCCTTCGCTATGCCTTGGTGCTCGGATTTTTTACCGACCATAAACCCAGTGATGTTTTGTAAAAACAGCAGTGGGATCTGTCGTTGACAACAGAGTTCAATAAAGTGCGTGCCTTTTTGAGCGCTTTCTGAAAACAAAATGCCTTGATTGGCAATAATACCAACAGGAAAGTGAAAAATACGCGCAAAACCGCATACCAAAGTGGTGCCAAAATTTTGTTTAAATTCATCAAAATCTGAGTTGTCTACCAAGCGCGCAATGACTTCCCGAACATCGTATTGCTGTTTTAAATCGGTGCCGATGAGACCATAGAGGTCTTGCGGATCATGCTGCGGTGGCAGCGGTGGCGTGTTCGCTAGGGGTGGCTTAGGTGGGCGGTTAAGACGTCCAACAGCTAGGCGCGCCAATTGTAAAGCGTGAGTATCGTTGTCGGCATAGTGATCGGCAACGCCCGATATTTTACAGTGTACATCAGCACCGCCCAATGTTTCGGCATCGATCACTTCTCCGGTTGCTGCTTTGACCAAGGGCGGCCCGGCTAAAAAAATAGTGCCTTGATTTTTGACAATAATGGCTTCATCGGACATGGATGGGATATAGGCACCACCCGCAGTACAAGGCCCCATGACCACTGCAATTTGTGGAATATTTTGTGCCGACATATTGGCTTGGTTGTAGAAAATGCGGCCAAAATGATCGCGATCTGGAAACACCTCATCTTGTCGGGGTAAGTTGGCTCCGCCTGAATCGACTAAGTAAATACAGGGCAGGTGGCATTGCGCTGCAATGGCTTGGGCGCGTAAATGTTTTTTGATGGTTAAGGGATAATAAGTCCCCCCTTTAACGGTGGCATCGTTGGCAATAATCATACACTCAGTGCCCATGATTTGGCCGATGCCGGTGATCAAGCCTGCGGCGACAATGTTGTCCTCATAACAACCATCCGCAGCCAATTGACCGACTTCAAGAAAAGGAGAATGCGCGTCAAGTAGATGTTGAATACGTTCACGTACCAGCAGTTTGCCTTTATGGGTATGGCGCTCGCGTGCTTGGATGGAACCACCTTGGTAAATAGTGGCAACCTTTTGCTTGAGCGTATTAACACATGCTTGAAGCGAGGCTGACTTTTGAATAAAGTCGGCATTCATGGTGTCAACAGTGGTGTTCAAGATGGCCATAGAAGTCCTTGGTTAAGTGGAAGATGATTGTTGCTGTTGAAACAACTCACGTCCGATGATGAGTCGCCTAATTTCTGAGGTGCCAGCGCCGATCTCAAACAATTTGGCATCCCGTAGGAGGCGACCGGTCGGGTAATCATTGATATAGCCATTGCCGCCTAAGATTTGAATCGCGTCTAACGTCAATTTGGTTGCGGTTTCAGCACTGTATAGAATGGCTCCAGCAGCATGCTTATTGGTGACTTGGTTGCGGTCACATAAGCGAGCCACTTGATAGACATAACAACGAGCGGCGTTCATTTGAGTGTACATGTCGGCAATTTTAGCCTGAATGAGCTGAAATTCTCCGATGGGATGTTGAAATTGATGCCGTTCATGAATATAAGGCAAGACAATGTCCATACACGCACTCATGATTCCAAGAGGACCGCCAGCTAAGACCACGCGCTCATAATCAAGTCCTTGCATCAAAATACGCACCCCTTCATTTTCTTGACCGATGCGATTGGCTACAGGGACGCGGCATTCATCAAACACCAATTCACAGGTATTGGAGCCACGCATCCCTAACTTGTCTAATTTCTGAGCAGTGGTGAAGCCCGGGAAATGTTTCTCAACGATAAAAGCACTGATGCCTTTTTTACCCAAATCAAGCGCAGTTTTAGCGTATACAATGAGAACATCCGCATCGGGTCCATTGGTGATCCACATTTTATTGCCGTTGAGCACGTAATGGTCACCATCTTTAATCGCACTTAATTTCATGGACATCACATCGGAACCTGCTTGTGGTTCACTCATGGCTAAGGCGCCGACGTGTTCACCACTGATTAACTTAGGTAGATATTGTGCTTGTTGAGCATCGTTGCCATGGGTAAACAGTTGATTGATGCAAAGGTTAGAGTGGGCACCATAGCTGAGGCCAACGGACGCCGACGCCCGACTGATTTCTTCCATTGCAATGACGTGAGCGAGATAGCCCATGTTGGCACCTTGAAAAGTCTCACTGACGGTGATGCCATGCAAACCTAAAGCGCCTAATTCCGGCCATAGCTTTCTTGGAAATTGATTGGTTTTATCGATGCTTTGGGCTTGCTTGGCAATGTGATTTTGCGCAAATTGGTACACTGTGTTTTTGAGTAGACGATGTGTTTCGGATAATCCACAATCGAGCTCTGGGTAGGGTGTCATTTAAAAAATCCTCCATGATTTTTTTAGTTGGTTTTTTCTACCACGATGCCTTCACCTAAATCGACCACTATAAAAAATAATTCTTGGATTGGCTGAGAAAATTCTATACTTAGATTATTTAGAAGACAAGGGCTGATATGTTTAAAAATACAAATGCGTCCTACGGCATTGTGAGTATTTGGAACCATTGGCTTGGTGGTATTTTGTTTATCATCATCCTACTGATGGGGTTGTATATGAATTTACTGCCGCGATCGCCGCTAAAAGAGGCCTTACAATATTGGCATCAGTCCTTGTCTTTTTTTGTGGTGTTGATGTTTTTATCTAGGTTTATTTGGAAATTTTTATCACCAACACCAAACATTATCCGTTCATTTGGCATCTGGGAAATGTATTTGGCTAAAATCGTTCACATGATTTTATTTTGGTCATTGTTGTTGATGCCTTTATCTGGACTGGTGATGTTGCAAGCCACTGGTGAATCCATGGTGCTGTTTAATGCTTATGTGATCCCAGAGATTGTTCCTATTTCGAGTGCGTGGGTATCGGTAGCGACTTTGTTTCATCAGTATTTTTCTTATACCTTAGTCGGTATCATTGGACTTCACGTGCTAGGTGCGCTCAAACACCATTTCATCGATAGAGACAATACATTTAATCGAATCCTTCGTTCAGAGCGATTGTGGTTTAATTCTTAAAGGTTGGTACAGTGTATGCATGCTGGAGAGCAGGTATTTGTATTTTTGACATTAGAGGATGAAATCATGAGACGATGGCAGACATTTGGCTGGATCTTGTGCGTTTTGATGTTGCAATTTGGTTGCTCTAAAAATGACGATGGTATTATTCGAAAAGTGGTCGAAATCGAAAAATCAGCCGATGATGCTTTAGTGGATGTTGAGGGTACGGTCACATTCAACCCTGGTGCCTTCGATGGTTTTTTATCTGATAAAGGCTTCGGTATTTGGCAAAAATCAGGTGGCATTTATGTACAAGATGATGCATTAAAAAATGTCAAAAAAGGCGATAAAGTTCGAGTTGAAGGCAAAACCGGTACTTTTTTTGGGA
>JADHND010000110.1 GCA_016779685.1 Shewanellaceae bacterium
CCTATATGATTTTGGGTACTCAAATTGCTTTATATCAGCTAGCTGCCAACCTCGTATTAGCACTCTGGTTGGGCTTTCAAAAAGTATCTAGATCTACTGCACCTAACATCTCAGCTGTCATTAAAAAACAAATTCTGTGGGTATCTGTCGAACGCAGTGCACCTTGGGTAGTATTCAGTCTTATTATCACCAACCTAATCGGACACCCTCAAGGCATATTAGAATCTCCCCTCTGTCAAGCCTTCTTTATTGCATGTCTCTTGTTACCAATGCGACCCTGTTACATTGGTGCACCAATTTTAAGCATCACGATGGCTTGGAGTGGTTGGTCTATCGCTGCCATCATGCTGCCACTTATCGCAGCACCTGTCATCAACATCAAACAAATTCAAAAAATGACCCTGCTTCAGAATGCAACAGCTTTAGGCTTAGTAGCATGCATAACCACTTGGATTCAAGACCAAGGTGATCTCACGATACAAATAACCCACGCACCTATCTATATTGAATGGATCTCTCTAGGGCTACTAAGCATCGCGTACAGCTATATTCTGCTGATCTCAGGCCCTCGCAAATTCATGAAGAATTTATTCTGCGTTCAAATTTTGCATCAGCATAAGCATAATCACTGAATCGATTGTTAAGGAAAGGTTGTATTTTTTAAATAAAAATGTAATTTCCATGGTGGCTAACTTTCTTTTCTTAAAAAAATCTTTTAGGCTTAAATTAAATTAAAAAAGGAAGTTAATCATGTATAAGCCATTGTTTGTAGAAACCCTCCTCAATAGCAACTTTCATCAACAAGGTGATCCTGTTGCCATTGAAGCAACCGTACAGCTTATCGAGCGTCTCGAAAAAATTGCGATCGCTCTTGATCAACAATTTGGGGATGATGCAAAAGAAAATATTCTACGATACGGAGATGTGGACTATGGCCTCAAACAAATTCTCACATATCACACGCATACAAGTGCATCTATGTGTGAGCATGATTACAACATTTTTTTGTTTTTTGTCATCAACAAACTCAATCAGGCAGAACGAATTCTTGATGAAGAGCTAGAATTGGACATCAAAATAAAGAATTAACTTCATCATGTCATCAGCACAAATTCTTCAGCGCTGGTTGGATGAATAGCTAAGGTTGAGTCGAAATCAGCCTTAGTCGCCCCAAGTTTCACCGCGACGGCAAATCCTTGCAGGATCTCGTCCATACCTGCTCCTAAACCATGTAGCCCAACGACACGTTGCTCAGCACCCACGCAAACCAATTTTAAGAAAGTTTGCTGACGGTGGGTCGTAACACCGCTCAACATCGATGTAAACTGGCTGGTATACACCTTGACTTGATCTACACCATAGCTTTCTTCAGCAGCGACTTGAGAAAGTCCAATACTTCCGGCGGGAGGATGTGAAAACACCACTGTTGGTATCCATTGTTGTTCAATGGGGAGATGTGTTTGACGCCCAAATAAACGCATGGCCAATTGACGGCCTGACTTAACTGCAACCGGCGTCAGCTCGGCGCTGCCTGCAACAATATCACCAACAGCATAAATACCATCTACCGAGGTATTGTAATATGCATCCGCTTCAACTTTACCTTCAGCATTAAGCTTGACTCCCACTTCAGATAAATGCAATGAATCGGTCGCAGGCTGACGACCAATCGCCCAAATCACGCAATCCACATGAATACGACTCTGATCACTTAACACCAACGTTAAACTATTGTCTTTCTCTTGAATGACCTGCTCACATTCGACATTTGGATGCAAATGCATTCCCTGCTTCGCAAATTGTTGTACCATAGTCTGACCGAGCATAGCGTCAAATTGTCGTAAGGGATATCCTTTACGCATGATTAAATGCGTTTCACTCCCTAAACCTAACAGCAAGCTGGCTAATTCAACCGCAATGTAACCTGCCCCCACGACGGCAACACGTTGCGGCTGCTGTTCTAGTGCAAAAAATCCATTTGAATCGAGCCCCAGCGCTTGTCCTTCTATTGATGGACGAGTCGGCGCAGCGCCAACGGCTACTGTGATATGAGGTGCGCTATAGAATTGACCATCGACAACAATGGTTTGTTTATCCACAAATTTTGCATAACCCTGAACATGGGTGATTTGATGTTTCATCAATAACGTATCATAAAAGCCATGAATGCGTTCAATATAGGCTTGCCTACTTCGTTTCAACTTTTGCCAATCCAAGCCATGTAGCTTCACGTCAAAGCCATAATCAGGTGCAAAATCTTGTATGGATTCATTGAGTTGTGCCGCATACCACATGATTTTTTTAGGCACGCAACCTAAATTAACACACGTCCCACCTAGCGCTTGAGGCTCTATCAAAGCAACTTTAGCGCCTTGCTGGGCTGCTTTATTGGCACTTGCAATACCACCACTTCCGGCACCAATACAAATATAATCAAAAAATTTTTTGGAGTTTGCCATAGTATTTACCTCTCTTTACTCTATTTTAAACATGGTGTTCAAGATATATCTGGCGGAAAAATTGAGTACAATCCCCTTAAAAAATTAACGCTGCGACGATTAAACAAAGTCACGTAAGGCCGTGCTAGTTAGCCGTTAATCAAAAAATCATAAAATTAATGATTGCTAAACATTACAAACGCATTAAACTTGAAAGAATTGACAAAAAATTAGCGACAACATCGACACAGGATAAAGGATACTTTATGAGTAATCCACTTTTAGAAACAAATGGCCTACCCGAATTCACTAAAATTAAAGCAGAACATATTCAACCTGCAATCATACAGAGAATAGAAGCATGTAAGGCATGCATTGCCCAAGTCTTAAAAGAACCCAATAAAAACTGGGATAACTTCATTAAACCTCTAGAAGAACATGACAACTTACTGGAAGAAACATGGTCACCCGTTTCGCACCTAAACAGTGTGGTTAACAGTCAACCGCTTCGAGAAGCTTACGAATCATGTCTCCCACTTTTATCAGAATATTCGACTTTTGTAGGGCAACATCAACCGCTCTACCAAGCTTATTTAGAAATCAAAGCAGATGATCATTTTGAAAAACTGAGTCAAGCTCAAAAAACCTATATCCTGCATATGATTCGCGATTTTCAGTTATCAGGTGTTGCCTTAAAAGATATAGATAAACAAAGATATGGTGAAATCATTCAACGTCTCTCTGAACTCAGTAATCAATTTAACAACAATGTGTTAGATGCAACCCAAAGTTGGGTAAAACACATTACTGATGCTCAACTTTTAGCTGGTTTGCCCGAATCGGCCTTTGCTACCGCTGAAGCAGAAGCCAAACGTCGCAAAAAAAGTGGCTGGTTATTTACATTGCAAGTCCCTAGCTATCACATGATCATGACCTATGCTGATAATGAAGCGCTCAGAAAAGAAATGTACACATCCTACGTCACACGCGCCTCCGAACAAGGCCCCAATGCAAGTGAATTTGATAATACGGTTATTATTGATGAAATCCTTGCTCTAAGGCATGAATTAGCTAATTTACTCAGTTTTGACAACTATGCTGAAAAATCTCTGGCTACAAAAATGGCTCACTCCTGTGATGAAGTCAATCGTTTCTTACAAGATTTAGCGGATAAATCCAAACAACAAGCAGAAATTGAACTCGATGAACTAACCCAATTTGCCCATCAGCATGGTCAAGTAGACACACTACAACCATGGGATGTTGCATACTACAGCGAAAAGCGTAAACAATATCTTTATGAACTCTCAGAAGAGCAACTACGCCCTTATTTTCCGGAAAAACATGTTCTACACGGCTTGTTTTATACCGTAAAAAAATTATTTAATATTCGCATAGAACAAAAAAAGGCAGTCAATGTTTGGCATAAAGATATTCGCTACTATGAAGTTTTTGATGAATTCAATGATCTTAAAGGCGGCTTCTATCTCGATCTGTATACGCGATCCAATAAAAGAGGTGGCGCTTGGATGGATGTCTGCAAAGAGCGAAAGGTTCGCCTTGACAACAGCATTCAACATCCAGTTGCTTATTTAACCTGTAATTTTAATCCACCGGTTAATCAAGAACCTGCCTTATTTACACATGATGAAGTCGTGACTTTATTTCATGAATTTGGCCATACATTGCATCATATTTTAACTGAAATTAATGTTATCGGCGTGGCTGGTATTAATGGGGTTGCGTGGGATGCCGTTGAACTCCCAAGCCAATTTTTAGAAAACTGGTGTTATCAACCTGAAGCACTCAATGAAATTTCTGGCCATTACCAAACTAACCAATCCCTACCTAAAGCCATGCTAGATAAATTGTTGAAGTCTAAAAACTTTCACTCAGCAATGCAGATGCTGAGGCAAATTGAATTTTCAATGTTTGATTTTAATATACATATGAATTACAAACCTAATTTACCAGATCATGTTCAGAGATCTCTCGATCAGGTTCGTCAAAATGTTGCCGTTATTAATCCGCCTGATTTTCACAGATTTCAACATAGTTTTACCCATATTTTTGGAGGTGGATATGCAGCAGGCTACTATAGTTACAAATGGGCTGAGGTTTTATCAGCTGATGCATTTGCTAAGTTTGAGGAAGATGGTATTTTTAACCCACAAACAGGTAAAAGTTTTTTAAACAATATTCTACAAAAAGGAGGTTCACTGCCTGCCATGGCCTTATTTAGAGCATTCCGAGGCAGAGAACCGAATATCCAAGCACTGCTAAAACATACTGGCATTTTAAGCACAGCCCCCTAGCAGAAACATCTTGTAGCAGCAGGAGTCCAATATTGATCAACCTAATAAAAATATTCCTGTTACACGCCCTCTTAGGTGGGCTAGGTGGTTGTCAAACATGGACGTGGGCCAACACCAAGCAAGCCTTGGTGGCAGCCTCGACTGAGCCTCTGACCTTAATAGGTGTTGGAGGCGCTTTGGTGATGCAAATTGACCACATTGATCAGAAAATTGTGCAATACCTAGCCAAAGCGCCCGGTCTATTTTCTACACCTCAACAAGCTACTCAAGCCAGCGATGCCAGCCGGTCAGTCACTTCTATTTCAATGAACCTGAGCAATCTTTTGGTACGTGATACGACCTTTGAAGACGTTTTACGGCGCGGCGCTGGCAACAATCTTACAGCTTATGCAACAGCGGCTTCAACCGTCATGCTACAGGATGGATTCATGCGACAACGACCCGATGGTGGCTCAGGCTCCATGCCATCAGCACACACATCTCGTGCTTTTGCATGCAGTTATCTAGCGCACAAAAATTATCAACAATCTTTGTTACCCAAGCCATTGCGAGTAAGCGGAACGCTCATAACCTATTCGGCAGCTTTTTTAACAGGGTTAGCTCGGGTTGAAGGAAAAAAGCATTATCCCAGTGACGTCTTTATGGGGATGGCTTACGGGACTTTTATTTCAAGCTTTACTTATCATCTAACCAAAAATTTCTTTACCCTACAAGAATTATCAACTTCAGTCAGTTGGATGCCAAATGAAAAGTTTTTGCAACTGAGTTATCGATTCTAAGGCTCTGAGCAACATGCTAGAGAAAATGGCGTATCATTCACAAAGTGCTTTTGGTTATCAAATTCAACCATATGGATCG
>JADHND010000111.1 GCA_016779685.1 Shewanellaceae bacterium
ATCGGTTACGTGATTGGGGTGTTTCGCGTCAGCGTTACTGGGGGACACCCGTACCTTTAGCTACCAATGAACAAGGTGAGAGTATATGTATTCCAGAGGCTGAACTGCCTGTGCTTCTTCCTGAAGATGTGGTGCTCGACAACGTTCAGAATCCACTAAAATCAGATCAAGCTTGGCAAGCCATTCAGATCAATGGCCAACCTGCGCAAAGAGAAACCGATACGTTTGATACGTTCATGGAATCTTCTTGGTACTATGCACGCTACGCTTGCCCGGATTATCAGGCCGGTATGCTCGATCCTCAAAAAGCAAATTATTGGTTACCTGTTGATATGTATATTGGCGGCATCGAACATGCTTGTATGCATTTATTGTACGCTCGTTTTTTTCATAAATTGCTTCGAGACGAAGGTTTAGTGGCTTCAGATGAACCTTTTAAAAACCTGTTGTGTCAAGGGATGGTGCTAGCAGATGCGTTTTATTATGAAGATCAGCAGGGTGGTCAGGTATGGGTGAATACCATGGATGTCCGGATTGAGCGAGATAACAAAGGCCAGATAGCACAGGCCTATGATCAAACGGGACGGCCTTTGATTCATGCTGGTATGATTAAAATGTCGAAATCAAAAAACAATGGGATTGATCCGCAAGCCATGATTGAGAAGTATGGTGCTGATACATTGCGGTTATTTATGATGTTTGCAGCCCCCGCTGACATGAGTTTGGAGTGGCAAGAATCCGGCGTTGAAGGCTCTCATCGATTTTTAAAGCGTTTGTGGAAACTATGTTTTGATTTTCAAACTGTGGTCAAGTCGGTGCCTGAGTTAAATGTATCTGAGCTGAATGCGGAACAGAAAAACCTGCGTCGAGATTTACATAAAACCATTGTCAAAGTAACGGATGATATTGAACGCAGACAAGCATTTAATACAGCGATTGCGTCGGTGATGGAGTTGGTGAATAAATTACAAAAAGTGGATTTAATGGAACCACAAAATCAGGCACTGATGTATGAATCACTCCATGTTGTGTTACGACTTTTGTATCCCTTTACTCCCCATATTGCTTTACATTTATGGGACGTGATTGATGTATCGTCTAGTTTAGGAGCCTTGAAATGGCCCACGGTCGATCAAGAAGCTCTTATTGAGCAAGAGAGGCTCATTGTCGTGCAAGTGAACGGCAAAGTTAGAATGCGTTTAACCGTCCCTATGGATGCGTCGCAAACTGAAATTGAAGCGCTGGCGCTAGCACATGAACAGGTGAAAAAGTTCACAGACAATAAGAACCTAAGAAAGGTGATTTATATCCCTGGTAAAGTGCTTAACATTGTGGCGAATTAAATTAGATGGGTTTGATACGTATATGTTTAGTGGCCAGTGTGATGATGATGTGGCTCAGCAGCTGTGGCTTTGAGCTGCGTCATCAGCCTTTGTCTTCAAAAACCTTAGATAAAATCAGCTTTAGTTCGAAGACAAAATATGGGCATTTAGAGACAGAAATAAAGAAACAGTTGCAACGTCATCATGTGGCTCTGGTGCCTCGCAACACGAGTGATGTGGTCGACCTGAAAATTGTAAAATCTGAGATGAATCAGTCCACATTGGCTTTGTATAGCAGTGGTATGGTGGCTGAATATGCGCTCTTGCTGCATATAGATTATAGTCTTCAATTACCACAGCAAGAAGCGCTGCAAAAGCAGCTGAGCATTCGTCGTTATTATCGTGCTTCGATGGTATCCGCCCTAGCTAAAGATCGTGAAGTGCAATTTATCGGTCGAGAAATGCAGCAAGAAGCGGCTGAAAAAATATTACATCAACTCATGCTGGTGAGTGAGTAGAGGTTTGTATGCGTGTCTATCCAGAGCAATTTTTACAGCAGGTACAATCGACGAAGCCCTTGTTCTTGGTTTTTGGTGATGAACCTTGGCTGATAGCTGAGATGAAGCAACAAATCTTAACAAAATTACGTGGAAAGGGTTTCCAAGAACGAATTTGCTTAGAGCAAGATGCTTCATTTCAATGGAGCGAAGTTCGCCAGCATTGGCAGAGTATCGGTTTGTTTGCTTCAAAAAAACTGATTGAAGTCAGGCTTCAGGATACCAAAATAGGGCAGGAGTGCGCCCGGTTGGCTCAATTTGTTGCGGATAATCCTAATCCTGATACCTGTATCTTGATAACAGGTCCAAAGCTTAGCGCGGATAAAACCAAGGCTAAGTGGTTTAAGTCGCTAGAAAGTCAGGGCTACTATATTCCGTGTTTAACGCCCGTGGGTACACATTTCCAGCGTTGGTTGGACGCTCGAATTCAATGGCACCAACTGACATTGACGCAGGCAGCTCAGGCACAGTTACATGCTTTTTGTGAAGGCAATTTATTGGCAGCCGATCAAGCTTTACTTCAAATGCGCCTCATTGCGCCAGAGACAGTCATTGAAAGCACGGATATTGAAACTTGGTTGTTGAAGCAATCCAAATTTTCAGTTTTTCAGTTAGCGGATGCCTTGCTGCAGGGCAACAGCGCTAGAATAGTCGATGTCTTTCAACAACTTTTACGAGAAGGTACCCACGCTACTTTGTTGTTGTGGTGTGTGCTGAGTGAGGCTGAAAAGTTACAGAGTTTGTTGTTCGCACATGACCGGGGTCAGTTAACGGCCAAGACATGGCAGCAACTTAAGATTTGGTCTCAAAAGCAAGCCTTGTATCAGCAAGCGCTACAACGGCTATCGATGGTGGAATTGAATCAGATTTTGTGCGGTGCACACCAGATAGAAAAGTTAATCAAACAAGAGGGACGTGATGTGCAAGCGAGCTTATTGCATTTGTGTCTTCGTTTTGGTTGTGATGCCACCGCTGTATCATGGAGTCCTTGGCTATCATGGGATTAAAAGTGGGGTTGCTCGGTGCAACCTTTGATCCAATCCATTTTGGACATTTACAGCCAGCCTTAGCTGCTATCGAAACGCTGTCGCTAAACGAAGTGTGGTTGGTGCCGAATCGTTCGCCTTATTATAAAGCAGAGCCCATTGCCACGGATCAACAGCGTTGGGATATGGTTCAACTGGCTGTGGAGGCATATCCTCAGCTCAAGGCTTGTGATCATGAATTGCGTCAAGCAACTTATAGTTACACGACGACGACATTGCAGAGATTAAAGCAGCTGTATCCAGAGGTAACGTTTTATTTCTTAATGGGGATGGATAGTTTTTGTCGCTTGCCTGCTTGGTATGACTGGCAGTCCTTGCCGGATTTAGCGCATTTGGTGATTTATCGCCGCCCAGCAACAGAGATCTATTTGACGCCAGTGCTTGAAGCATGGCTTAAAGATAAGCATGGTATTTTGCCACCGCAGCTGCATACCTCTGTGCAAGCCGCGCGTATTCATGTCATCGAGGTACCTCAAGTAGCGGCTTCTTCAACATGCTTACGCCAACACTATGCTGATCACAAAAATGTATTACCTGATAATCTGCCTAGCTCTGTTCATGCCTACATCATGCAACATCAAATTTACGGATGATCAACCTCGGTATTGTCGTTAATTTGCAGCTATAGAATTACGCCTAACTTTGGTATAATTCTCTGTTGGACTGGTTTTTATTTATATATTTGGAGAGTATTCCTTTGAAAGATTTTGTAGTTGATAAATTAGATGATCTAAAAGCGCGAGATATTGTGGTTTTAGATGTACGCGGTAAGTCAGATGTGACTGATTATATGGTTGTGTGCACGGGGACATCTAAAACGCATGTGAAAGCCATTGCTGAGTATTTGGTCTTAGAGGCGAAGAAAGAGAGTTGTTCTTTACTCGGGATTGAAGGAACAGCGGTTAGTGAGTGGGTTCTAGTCGACTTAGATCAGGTGGTTGTACACGTGATGCAAGAAGAGGCTCGCGAGTTTTATGCACTTGAAAAGTTGTGGGCAGATTAACGGAAGTGCGCATAAAACTCATTGCAGTTGGCAGTAAAATGCCAACATGGATTGTAGAAGGCTTTACGACTTATCAAAAACGCTTTACTCGGGAGTTGAAACTTGAATTAGTTGAAATTCCGGCACAAAAGCGTGGAAAAAATGCCAATATTGCACGAATCTTAAGTAAAGAAGGTGAGGCTATGTTAAGCATGATCGCTCCACAAGATTACGTTGTTGCTTTGGATTTAAGTCATCAGCAGTGCACGACACCAGAATTGGCCCGTCGTCTAGAACAGTGGCAGCACCGTGGCCAAGATTTGGTATTGTTAGTGGGTGGGCCTGAAGGATTGGCACCTACTTGTAAACAGCGAGCTGACCAAGTATGGTGTTTGTCAGCCTTGACGTTACCTCATCCGATGGTACGTGTCATCGTCGCTGAAAGCTTATACCGTGCTTGGAGTTTATTGAATAACCATCCATATCATAGGGAATAACAATCCACATGCGCAAAGTTGTGATCCAAAATCACTCGGAAGAAGCGGCTCTTTTTAAAAGTCGTTCTGCATTTCTCTTTGTGTGTATTATGATGTCCTTTATGATTTTGTTGGCGAATTTATACCATTTGCAAGTGGTTTTGTTCTCTGATTATCAAATGCGGTCTAATGAAAATCGAACACGTATGCGAGCCATTGCACCTAATCGAGGGCTTATTTACGACCGAAATGGCGTGTTAATTGCTGAAAATAGACCATTTTTTTCATTGGAAATGATTCCAGAAAAAGTAACGGATATCCAAGCAACCTTAGCTGAGTTAGCGAAGCTATTTAATCTCTCTGAAGCCAAACAAGTCTCATTACTCAAAGAAATAAAGCGCCATAAAAGTTTTCGTCCTTTTACAATATTAGAGCAGCTTGATGAGGCCCAAGTAGCTAAGTTCAGTGTTGTTAAATATAAATTTGAAGGGGTTCACGTTTATGCTGGTTTAAAACGACATTATCCATACGGTGATTATTTAACTCATGTATTAGGTTATGTTGGCCGTATAAATGTTCAAGATCAACAACGCTTGGAAAAAGAAAATCTGTTAGAAACCTATGCCGCCACGCATAACATCGGTAAATTAGGGATAGAAGCTTACTACGAAGAGTTGTTACATGGAAATCCAGGACGAATTCAAGAAGAAGTCAATAACCATGGCCGTTCGATTCAGGTATTGCAAGAAAAAGCGCCTCAATCGGGATTAAACTTACATTTAACGATAGATTTAGATTTACAAAAAAAAGCCATGGATTTGTTAGGAGGACGCAGAGGTGCTGTTGTAGCAATAGAGCCGGATAGCGGCGAGATTCTAGCGATGGTATCAAGTCCGAGTTACGATCCCAATTTATTTATCCATGGTATTAACGATGCCTCGTACAAGCTTTTAATCGAATCAAAAGATAAACCACTTATCAATCGATCGACCCAAGGTACGTATGCGCCAGCATCGACGATTAAAGCACATTTGGTGCTAGCTGGGTTAAATTATCAGATTATCACGGCAAGTAGCAAGGTCTGGGATCCGGGTTGGTGGCAGGTACCGGGTGTTTCTCGTAAATTCAGAGATTGGAAAAAATGGGGCCATGGTTGGATTGATCTGCATAATGCTGTGGCAAAATCCTGTGATGTCTACTTTTATGATTTAGCTTATA
>JADHND010000112.1 GCA_016779685.1 Shewanellaceae bacterium
AGAAACTCGGTTACCCTTGCATAATTTGCACCTTTAAACAGAGGCCGATGTGATTAAAGTTAACTGGCCACGCTTACCTTCAAATAAAGCGTGGCTACAAATAACCTATACAGGTTCTCCCTTCAAAAAAAACATTAAATTTGGTTTATCCTGATCAACCAAGAAATTTTTAACTAAGCTAATTAAATCTTGCATATAAAATAAAATGCTATGAAACCTTATTGGCTAATTTTAGGCTTTATTTGGACATCGACCTCTCTCGCGAACCTCTATTCTATGGACGGACAAAACTACGGTACGGGTGGCGTTGGCTTAGTCGGTGCAACGCCAATGAACGGTTATATTCATAATCCGGCCTTAAATGCAGCCTATCAAGACGATGCTGACGATACCTTTTTTTATATGTCAGTCGGGGCGCAAGTCATTGATACCACCAACACCCAAGAAAATATTCAAATCTTCTCAGAAAAATTTGATACTTCGATTTTAGAACAAACCAGCGCCAACATGGATAGCACCATTGAGGCCTTAAGAATCATTGATGGACAACAGC
The DNA here is from genome assembly GCA_016779685.1 of Shewanellaceae bacterium. Lineage (GTDB taxonomy): Bacteria > Pseudomonadota > Gammaproteobacteria > Enterobacterales > Shewanellaceae > UBA2521. Next base: position 554 of record JADHND010000112.1, read on the forward strand.
CCTCAAGCGCAGTCTTAGGTTCGGTGGGCTTAACCTTTAATCATCAAGCCTTGGCCTTAAGCATATTTTATCAAACCAAAGGCTTTGGCTTCATCTATACCGATATCTCAGAAAATGATATCAGCTTTTTAAAGGAGACAGGCGATTTATTCGGTTATCTCGTCAATGAAACCGATCCCATCAAACAGGCGCAAGCGATAACGGATTATCAAACCCAATTTGGGATTCTGCCACAAAATTTTGACAACTTTTCATTTAGATCGAATTTCACCTTATCCGCTGTTCAAATCAATGAATATGGTATCAATTTTGGCACATCACTAGATGATCCAAAATCACGCTGGCTATTAGGCATCACCATCAAAAAACAAGAAGTCATCACCTTCAGTTACATTAACACCATCGATGATCAATTTGAGTTTAGCAACATCAACAACGTTCGCGACATCAGCGAATATTACGATGGCGCCAATGTCGATGTGGGCTTTCGTTATGAACTTTTTGAAGATTTAATTTACGTCGCGGGTACGATTAACAACTTGTTTTCTGGACAATATCCCTTACCTTTAAGCAATGGCTACCAAGCTGAATACCAGATTCATCCCGTTATGAACGTTGGGATCGCTTATTTATCAGATTTAATCAATGTTGAAATCAATGCTCAAGTCAATCCAGATCAACACTTTGAAGGATTCAAAGGTTATCAAACCTCCCCCATGAATGACGATACCCAAATCGTTAATTTTGGCGTTGAAGCCCATTTGCTGTTTTGGTTGAAATTAAGAATGGGATATTTTTACGACATCAATCACGTCATCAAAGAACGCTTAACGCTTGGTTTAGGGCTCTCGCCATTTGACCTGGTGCACATCAATGTCGGCCTCAGCTATAAAGATCTGACCAACTTAACCGCAACGACCAGTGTCGGGATCTCTTTCTAGCCAAAAACAACTGTGAATCAAATCAAGGTAGGATTAAATCACATAATTCAGCCTTACATCTTTACAAGATGTTTAAATTGGGGCAGTATAGCCTGCTTAAACTTCATATAAACACTATATGACCGAAATTTCGCAATATGAGATATAGGATTCATGGCAAAAGAAGACAATATTGAGCTTCAAGGTACCGTCCTTGAAACACTTCCTAACACAACTTTTCGCGTTGAGCTAGAAAATGGCCACATCGTGACGGCTCACATTTCTGGAAGAATGCGCAAGAATTACATTCGCATTTTAACTGGGGATAAAGTCACCATTCAAATGACACCTTACGATATCAAAAAAGGACGTATCGTCTTCAGAGCACGATAAAATCCATCCTTATCTCGGCATCGCAATTTGATTCAATCGTCGTGACCATGATGATGCCGCTCAGACTGTGCGGTCGTTACAAGCATTTCACCGTACCGACAAGTGGCTCCCTGCAATCGGTACGGGAATTCATTTTATAACTGTGTCTGTTCCACCCAGAAAACCGTTATCATCCATAGCGCATTGGTCAGCCCAATGGCTATGACAGCGTCGGCGTAGACGCTTTGACCACGTAATCTAACACAAAGTCAGCATCTTTCACGGTTACCGTGACTTGCCCGCCTTTATTGAGTTGACCAAATAGAATCTCATTCGCCAAGGGGCGTTTAATGTACTCTTTAACAATGCGAGCCATGGGGCGTGCCCCCATCGCAGGATCAAAGCCTCGTTCAGCGAGCAATTGACGCGCCTTATCATCCACTATCAGAGTGATATTTTTATCACTTAACGTCGCTTCCAATTCTAATAAGAATTTGTCAACAACCTTCTCTATCACGTTCATATCCAAATTATTAAACCAAATGATAGAGTCCAACCGGTTTCTAAACTCAGGTGAAAAGACTCGGTTCACTTCAGCCATGGCATCATGCGAGTGATCTTGTGTTTTAAAGCCAATTGACTTTTTCACAGTTTCTAGCACGCCGGCATTGGTGGTCATGACGACAATGACATTTCTAAAATCGGCTTGGCGTCCATTGTTGTCGGTTAACTTACCGTGATCCATCACCTGTAACAACAGGTTGTATACATCTGAGTGGGCTTTTTCAATCTCATCTAAAAGCACGATGCTATGGGGTTGTTTAATCACAGCATCGGTGAGCAAGCCGCCTTGATCATATCCCACATACCCCGGAGGCGCACCAATCAATCTGGAGACGGTATGACTTTCCATGTATTCTGACATGTCGAAACGAATTAACTCAATGCCGAGCAATTTCGCTAACTGAGACGTCACTTCCGTTTTCCCAACACCAGTCGGGCCGGAAAATAAAAAACTACCGACAGGTTTGACTTGATCCGAAAGACCACTGCGTGCAAGACGAATGGCGGCTGTGAGGGTATTAATCGCTTCATCTTGACCATAAACCATCATGCGCAGATCTCGTCCTAAGTTTTTCAACACTTCCATATCAGACATCGAAACTGATTTTTCAGGGATACGCGCCATTTTGGCAATGATCACCTCAATGTCGGCTTCATTCACCGTTTTACGGCGACGATGAGCCGGCATTAAACCTATACGAGCGCCGGCTTCGTCGATGACATCGATTGCCTTATCAGGTAGCCGCCTTTCATTGATATATTTCGATGACAGGCGAGCAGCTGCGACCAGTGCCATGTTGGTGTACTTTATTTTATGGAATTCTTCGTACTTGAATTTTAAACCTTGTAAAATTTTAACCGTGCTGTCAACGCTCGGCTCCTCAACATCAATTTTTTGGAATCGACGCGCCAGTGCTCGATCTTTTTCAAACACACCTTGAAACTCTTGATATGTCGTCGCACCGATGCAACGCAGGGTTCCGTTCGATAACAATGGCTTAAGTAAATTAGAAGCATCCATCATCCCACCTGATGCAGCGCCTGCACCAATGATAGTGTGGATTTCATCGATAAATAAAATGGCCGTTGGATCTTGATCCAGTTGTTTTAATACGCTTTTAAAACGCTTTTCAAAGTCACCCCGATACTTGGTGCCTGCTAGTAAAGCGCCTAAATCTAGCGCGTATACGATAGAATCTTGGATAATTTCGGGTGCCGCTTGATTCACAATGCGATACGCTAAACCTTCAGCTAAGGCAGTTTTACCCACGCCCGCATCCCCTACAAACAAAGGGTTGTTTTTGCGGCGGCGACACAAGACCTGAACACAGCGTTCAACTTCACTTTCGCGACCAATGATGGGATCGACTTTGCCATCTTCAACTTGCCGGTTTAAGTTGACTGCATACAAAGACAAAGGACTTTCTTTGTTGTCATCAGCCTCATGTTCATCGGATGACACTTCATTGTTGCTGTCGTCGTCTTGCTTAGAGACCCCATGAGAAATATAATTTACCACATCTAAGCGTGATACCTCACAACGCCGTAAAAGATAAACCGCTTGCGATTCTTGTTCACTGAAAATAGCAACCAATACATTGGCGCCATTGACTTCAGTATTACCAGAGGATTGCACATGGAATACCGCTCGCTGTAACACCCGTTGGAAGCCCAATGTTGGTTGTGTTTCACGGTTACTTTCATTTAATGGCAGGCGAGGTGTGGTTTGTTCTACAAATTCCTTAATCTCTAATTTTAATTTCTGAATATTAGCACCACAGGCGTAAAGAGCTTGTTGAGCTGCAGAGTTTTCTAGTAAAGCTAACAACAAGTGCTCAACAGTCATGAATTCATGTCTAGCGTCTTTTGCTTGTAGAAAAGCTCTATTTAACGTCATTTCAAGATCTTTATTTAACATCTCTTTTCCTCGCTATCTCTACTGTGCCTGCTCAATGGAACAAAGTAATGGATGTTGGTGTTCTCTCGCAAAACTATTGGTAATATCACACTTGGTTTCAGCTATGTCTCTGGAGTAAACACCGCAAATCGCTTTGCCATGGTGATGTATTTTAAGCATGACCTGTTGCGCTTGCTCCTCATCCATGGAAAAGAACTTTCGTAAAACCTCCACTACAAAATCCATCGGCGTATAATCATCATTATTTAGGACGACCTTGTAAAAATTTGGGACTTTTAAAGCCTCTTTTTCGACCACTTGTTCGTTTTTTTCTTGCACATCATAGACATGACTCATTATTTTTTCCTTTTTCTCCGGCTGCAATCAACCCAAATTAACATTTATTTAAAAAATTAAACATTTTTTTTAAATTTTTCTTGACTTATTCTCTGTGTAATTACATTCTGATCTAAGCTTAAAATAACATTTTAAGCAAATACACTCATTATTTAATATTGAAAAAGGAAGTGGAAGTATGACACAAGGAACCGTCAAATGGTTTAACAACGCGAAAGGATTTGGCTTTATTTGTCCAGAAGGTGGTGGTGATGATGTTTTTGCTCACTACTCAACTATTCAAATGGAGGGGTACCGTACTTTGAAAGCAGGTCAACCTGTTTCATATGAAGTCATCGATGGCCCTAAAGGCAAGCATGCTTCATCCATCAATCCGTTATTTGAATCCTAAGACATCTGAATTTTCAATTGGATAAACAAAATCCGAAACCATGATGGTCTCGGATTTTTAACAACTGAGCGCTCTAAAATCACGCTGTTCAGCCCATCATTCAGCCTCCTGTTACCCCCCCCTTAACGAAGGTTAGCTCTGGTGCAATAGTGGCATCTAAAGTCTCATTGTGGTAAAATAATTGCTTTGATAACCCCATTACCGATAGTACCCTGCATATGAAATCTAGCGACTTATCTGCTGCCCCTAAAAAAGTCATCGTTGGCATGTCTGGCGGCGTTGATTCCTCCGTATCGGCTTACCTCTTACTGGAACAAGGCTACTGCGTTGAAGGCCTGTTCATGAAAAACTGGGAAGAAGACGACACCGACGAATATTGTGCTGCCTCTCAGGACTTAGCCGATGCTCAAGCCGTCTGCGCTAAGCTCGGGATTCCGCTACACACCATCAATTTTGCGGCTGAGTACTGGGATCGGGTGTTTGAATACTTTTTGCAAGAATACCGTGCGGGGCGCACCCCCAACCCAGATATCATG
>JADHND010000113.1 GCA_016779685.1 Shewanellaceae bacterium
CCCTGAGTTCACTCCTGAGTATGTCAAAAAATTGGTGCTCACCGGTAAGTATCAGATCCCAAGTGACACTGTCCAAGCTGGATTACAATCCCTAGCAACCCCCACTGACAACCAACAAGTGGGAGCCTGGCTCAATGCGTTCTTAAACAGCAGCGCACAAGCTGGGGTGGCTTCTGCTTAACCGAAAGTTGCGGGGAGCTACCTTCATTAAAACGATGAGAAACATTCTTGATGTTAAAAAAATTTTACGATATATAAAAAGATGAGCAATTAAGTGCATTAAACAGCTTGAATGTGAACAAGCAGGTATTATGCCGGAAAGCACGCCAATGACGCCAGAAAAGCGCAAGATTCATGAGTTTTAAAAACGGATTCACCGCATTGAAATCGAAAAATAAATCCTAAAAAAGCGACTACTCTCTGACTACGCGTCCACTGTATCGGTTATAAATTCGTCATAAATCACTTGAGGAACCGGATGGTGCAATCCCAGTTGGAAGTTAATCGGCTTCTCTCCTTGATGGCTAATGACATCCCCCTGACCAATATAAACATACGGCTGTGTGGCACCATCTAACTCTTTAAACTTTCTTACAAACAAATGAAGCCTAAAGCCCTTCTGCTGATGGTTGATGATGGCATCACCTTGTAGACTTGTGGGTGAACAGCCTGACGGGCTATCCCACTGAAAATTTTTATGATTGATGAATTTATCCTTATATTCGATTGCCCCTTCTTCTTTGTGTAGATCAACAAAGAAAAAAAAGTCATCGCCTTCTCGTAGGACGCCTGTCCCCCGATATGAACTATGTGTTTTACGCACATTCGCGACCAAAGCAATATCTCGCATACTGTACTGCTGATATAAGAGCAAGCTAGGAAGGCTCAAGTCATCCGATCCAAAATCATGGGCATAACACTCCAGACCATAATCAATACTGGTTAGTAACCATTGATACGATAATGATTGCTTCAATAAGTGTTTAAATTCCCGAGTTCTTGCTAATGTTAGCTCACGCTCACTTTCGACTAACTGAGCCAAACATGGCCAAGTTTTCTTTTCACGTGAATCAAAAAAATGACCGTTTATATGCTCAAAAGCATGCCTCACTGTGTGGTCATCAACAGAGCTTAAGTATCGCTCTATTTCATATCGAGCTCTACTAAGCGTGATCGTTTCATGATCCATCAAATAGCGAATAATGATGAATTCATGGGGTCTCTTCAATGGCAAACAACCATCCAGATAACGCTGGTACTTGTCATAAGTATGACTAGCCATCAGAGACATGATAGATGGTTCACTTTTCTCTACCTTTGATATAAAGTTTAAATATGAGCGTTCCTTTTTAATGTAGCGAATTGGGTCTGGCGCGCCATCGACTACGTTATAATCCATGAGGCTTGGAATGCGATTGCCTAGGTCAAGCTTAAAGTTGAGATACTCTTCTTTTAAATACTTCATTGAATTGAAGTTTTCATCTTCAATCTGACGCAAAATCTGTTCTTTGCTGATTGGATCTAATTGAATGTGAGTACAACCTGGAATAGATGAAAAATCCTTTTTAACCGCTACTTTCAAACTATCCTTGTCATAAAGACGGCTACCACATAACGCTATCGCCATTAAAAATGCTTTGTTATGGTTGCCAATAAAATCGAGTACCGTTAGGAAAGCCTTGCTTTCATGTTTACGTAACCCTCGCCCCAACTGTTGAATAAAGACAATGGGGGAGGAAGTGGGCCTTAGCATCAGAACAAGATTAATCGACGGTATATCGATCCCTTCATTGAATAAGTCAACGGTGAAAATAACCTGAAGCGGATTACTATCACTAGATAACCTTTGTATCGCATGTTGCCTTTCGTCTCGTGGTGTTTCGCTATTTAGATAACAGGCTGTTATCCCAATGTTATTAAACTCTTCCGACATATATCGAGCATGCTCCACATTGACACAAAATCCGACAGCCTTACAAAAATCCCCATCATAACCATAAAAATTCATCTTATCTACAATGTGATCGACTCGTCGATTTGTTTGAAGTAACTGCGCGACTGCATTGATATCTTTTAAATTGATGCCTTGATAATCGACACTCTGAGCTTCTGTTATGCCAAAGTAATGAAATGGAACAACTAAATCAGCATCGAGCGCATCCCGTAGACGAATTTCAACCGCAATATTATCGTCAAAATTTTCATATATGGACTGTGCATCCCCACGCTCAGGCGTGGCTGTCATGCCTAAAAGAAACTGAGGTTTGAAGTGCGCTAGCGCTTTTTGGTAGGTCTCGCTACTAACGTGGTGCGCTTCATCAATCACCATATAATCAAAAGCATCTGGTGTGAAGCGTTTAAGGTGATTCTGTAGTGACAGGTTAGTAGCGAAAAGATAATCACAATCCCAATTTTTTTGATGACCACTTAAAATCCCAAACTTATCCTCATTGACTCCCATCACACGAGCAAACGAGCTCCTCGCATCCAAGAGGATCTCTTCGCGATGAGCTATAAATAGCATCCTTCTAGGGGCCACTTTAAGAACATCAAAAGCAGCCATGTATGTTTTTCCACTTCCTGTTGCCGCTATGGCTAAGGCCTTTGTTTCACCATGTTCTCGCAACCTTTGAAGATTTTGTAGCGCTTCAGCTTGCATTGTATTCGGTTCAATTTTGGTATCCCCTAATACAAATTGCTGTGAATCATTTTTGGGCGAAGCGAGACTTTTTAAAAACAAGCTGTACTGTTCAATGACGTCATCTGTCACTAGTACGGAACAAACCCAAATCCCATTAAACTCGTCGATAGCGGATGTGATGAAGTTATCATGAACGCTTGCTACTGTAGCAACATTCCACTCTATATTGCTTTTTAAAGCACTTTGTGTGATGTTTGATGAACCAACTATGACTTTGATTGTGTCATCGTATTCAAAAATATAACCCTTGGGATGAAAGCCTCGATTTGGTTTTGCAATAAACAGCCTAAGCTCAATATGCCTAAAAGTACGAAGCTTGATGAGTGCTTTAGGATCTGTAAAATTGAGATAGGTTGAGGTAACAACTTTACCTTTAACGCCTTTATCATCAGCTTCCTTTAGGATATCGAGCAAAATCTGTAGCCCACAAAAAGAGACAAAGGCCACGTTAATATAAAAGCATTTACACTCATAAAACGAGCGACGTAACTCATCGTAAAACTTATCTGACTCATTATTTAAAACCAGATGATGAGTATTCGATACACAAGCTACAGGCATGACACTGTTCACTGATTGCTCCTCACTCAGCCATGAGCTTTTCGACAAAAGGAATGTCAGCAGCAGCCCAATCTAGTCGAGGTAATTCATCAATGGATAGCCACTTAGCATCGATGTGCTCAGTCAGCACAATCTCTCGACTTTCCACAGGACAAATGAAACCATGCATGGTCATATCGAAATCTGGATAAGTATGATCAACTGTTATGAAATAATCAACTTTAGAGATATCAAGGCGCAATTCTTCTTGTAATTCTCGGATGATGGCTTGCTCACCTGTCTCACCAGACTCAACTTTCCCACCGGGAAATTCAAACTTATGGTGAATGTAGTCAAATTTCGAAGAGCCTCTTTGAACACATAATATTTTGTCATCATGCTGAATAATTGCAGCGACAACCTCAATTTTTTTCATCTCAGTTTACTCATATGAGTCAGGATATTGACTCATATTCTAATAGAAACCTCAGAAAAAAACAGCGATGAAAATTTATTTTACTTGGCAAACCATTCTTCTGGTCCTTCCACTTTTGCAAACTGCAAACGGTTAAGATCAAATTCAGTTCAGATGAATACTCACCTCCCTAAAGGAAGGGGTTTTATGTCAGTTTGCTGATAAAACTATAAAAGATATTCCAACAGAACCCATGCATTTAAAAAATCTGTTGATCAAAAATAGATGATCTATAGGAGTTTAGTACTTTAACTCCAATATATCGTTTTTTTTAAGAATCGAGCATTATTTATATTCGAGCCATCAATCAATTAAATTTAATTTTAAAAAAAGTAAAGATACGGATAGGTAACTCGCATGACCTATCAATATTATAAAAATAAGGAGTAATGATGAAAACTTTAGATCAAAAAGAAATCAAAGAAATTCATGGCGGTTTAGCTGATCTTATTTTACCGATTATTCTGTCTAAATTAATATCAAATTGGTCATCTCATAACATGCTCATGGCTTAAAATAAACCCCGCAGATAATCTCTATGGGGTTTTTTATCAAGAAATTCGATTGTGCGGTTAGATAATCTATCAAGAAACATCTACATTCTAGGCTAATCCTAGCTTTTTTTGAGCTAGGTTTTGACGAGCAAGTCTGTATCTGTTAGGTTATAAAATAGACTTTCAAGGACAAAATATAAGGAAATATCATGAATTTTAATCCTTCTATATTGGCTGTTAGCATCGCGCTGGTCAGTGCATCTGCATCCGCATCCAGCAACCAAGTCATCCATTTATCCGGAGATCATTTAAACAGTATTGTCATTAGCAATGAAATGGATGTGGTGGTTAAATGTGATGCTGAGCAACCTAGAATTGAAATCAACGCTTCAGACGCCGTGATGCCTCATATGCAGACGCAAGTGACTCAAACAGCCATCGACATCGTGAATCATAAAGATTTAAATGAGGGGTTTTTTAGCTTCCTCAAATCTTCACCTGAGGTGACGATTTACGTCCGTGATCATAGCGTTCAACATTTAGACGTCCAAAATGGAGCCAACTTAACGGCGGATCATTGTGTTTTTAACAACACCGAACAGCTTTCGATTGCGGGGGAGAACGGTGCCCATTTAGAGGTAGAGACCAACAGTCCACTGGTGAATCTCGTCTTGAATTCTGGCGGCAGCGCTCAAATCTGTGGTGAGACCACCATCCATGGCCAACTGGTGTCTGGTTCCTTCCTCAAAACAGGCGAGCATGTGCATATAAGTGCTGTTTCTACCTTCTTCGGCAGTTCACTCGGCAAAACAGGTGATTGTTCATAATACGGGCTGTATCGATGAGCCATGCCTGATGGCACAGCCAGTTCAATAAGCTCAAAGAACATCACAAAAAAGTGAGCATCAGAAAAAAGTCACCATGAAGCGTGACTTTTTTTATATGAATACAATATCCATGCATTCAATTTTACTTAACAATTGCTTCAAGGATCATCACAAACTCCTTTAAGAGGTACACTAGAATAGAAGCACACCCTATTAGATGCAATAAAAAGCGATGAGTGCAATCATCCTAAAGACATCATAAGCATGCCAAATATACAAACGTCAGCAACCAACGCTATGATCAAAATGACGTGTAAGGCATATATCAAGGAGTCTATATCGTCTTAATCGCTTTTAAAGTAAATCGCAATCGTCAACAACAGTAGACTGAACATGCAAAATAAGCTGAAAAAAATAACATGCTAGGTTCTCAGAACAACCTACACACTTGGACTAGACAAGAGAGATACCAGATACAAGCCTTTTTGGAAATGGATTTTTCAGCAAGGTTGATATCAAACAAGTTAAACCGCTCTAATAAAAC
>JADHND010000114.1 GCA_016779685.1 Shewanellaceae bacterium
AAACTGACAATTTGATTGGTGGTGCGAGCAGATACGAGTAGCCCCATACTGATATAAGCCCCTCCGAGAAACAAGGTGGCCACATAACCAGACCAGACCGGCCCCCAGTCTAAGTTACCGACGATGGCCACAGAAATGGGTAAGGGTAAGGTCATCAGCAAAGCTAGGCTTAACAAGATCATGCAACTGAAGAATTTAGCCAGCACAAAATACCATAAAGGGACGGCTTGGGTAAAGATGTGTTCGATGGTGCCTTGACGATGTTCTTCACTCCACAACTTCATGGTGATGGCAGAACACAAAAAGATTAACAAGACGGGAATCCATTCAAACATAGGCCGTACATCACTGATATTGCGCGCAAAAAATGAGGCGCCCCAAAAAAAGACGAACAGGGTAACCGCAGCAAAAGTGAATAAAAATAAATAGGCTGTTGGAGAATTAAAAAATAAGGTCGTTTCCTTTTTAGTGATTCGGGCAATCACCTCTTTTAGCGTAGGTTGTTGATTAAGCAACATGTGCGACCTCCTTATCGGTGTGTTGACTTAAGTCATGAAAGAGTGTTTCTAGGTTTCTCACTTCAGGTTTTAGCATCACTAAGGCTTCCTTTTGAGCAATGATGAGTGCGGCAATTTGTCCTGCGATGATCTGTTGATCTGCTTGCGCTTGCATTTGAATTCGGTAAGTGGTCATGCTACCGACATGCATGGTTTCAACTTGCTGTATTCCATTAATTCTATCAAAGACAAAGGCTTGTTCCGGTTTGAGGCTGGTTTCTAACCACAAGTAATGACTTTGTTTCAGTTGCTCAATTTGTTCGTTGAACGTCAGGTGTCCTTGATTCAGCATTAATACCCGGTGACAGATCGCATCAACTTCCTGCATGATATGGGTCGATAACATGATGGTTGCATGCTGGGAAAGTTGTTGAATGAGTTGGCGCATGTGTTTGGTTTGCTGAGGATCTAAGCCATTGGTGGGTTCATCTAAAATAAGCAGCTTAGGGTTACCGAGAATGGCTTGAGCTACGCCGACACGTTGTTTATACCCACGTGATAAGGTTCCAATGGGTTGCAGTAGTTTATTTTCGATTTGAGTTACGTGCAATACAGATTGGATGGCTTGTGACTTAGCATGGCGGCGTAAACCTTTTAGGCATGCGACGTAGTCCAGATAGTCTGCAACCGTGAGATCAGCGTAAATGGGCAAGTTTTCGGGTAGATAACCAATGAGCTGTTGTACTTCATTAGGATGACTTTGCAGGCGTATACCATGGATACTCACGCTGCCCGTGTCGGCCTCTAGATAACCACTGATGATTTTCATAATGGTGGTCTTACCTGCGCCATTGTGTCCCAGCAAGCCAACAATTTGACCTTGCTGAATGCTGAAACTCATGGGGTGAACTGCTGTGAGCGAGCCGTATTTTCTGGACAACTGGTGAACCTCTAACATGTGGATGCTCCTTATCTCAAAAGGTTGAATTGTTAGTTCGTAAATCATAGTCTAAAAAATTAAAGCAATTCAAAGATAAAAAAAAAAAAACGTAAAATCAAGTGTACAGAATGTAAGCATTTAAATTATAAATAGCATGGTATATAATGCGGGCTTGGATGGAATTTTTTCAAAAGGATTTTTATGTTTTTAAAACGCAATCAAAACTGTTCGTTCGTTTTCCTGCAACAATTGGGCGGTTTATTCAGCTTTGCCATGTTAGCATACACATTGCTACGCATTATTTTTTATACTTTGTATTTTCAACAGGCCAACGTTGATAGGCTCGATGTTCTAATCTCCTTGGTACATGGATTGCGGTTTGACTTAGCAGCACTTATGTATATCAATTCACCAGTGCTTTTGTTGAGTTTGATGAGTTTTTTTTATCGACCCCGTTGGTTAACCCAGCGCAATTTCGCTGTTTTATTTGTTGTGCTGAATCTCCCTTGGATAGTGCTCGGTATTGCTGATTTAGCCTATTTTGAATTTACGGATCGGCGTACAGGTTTTGAAGTTTTGGCTTATGCCAAGGATTTAATCACGCAGTTGCCACAGTTGGCAGTGCAATATGGGTATGGCGTTGCGCTGAGTATTGGCTTAATTTGGTGGGGCGTGCGAATTTGTTTGCAGTATCGTCCGCAGCAGCACTGGCGAGCATCTCCTGCTATTGGGGTGATGTGTGTGCTATTAACCCTGAGTGCATCGGCGTTGGCTATTCGTGGTGGTTTGCAAAAAAAACCGCTGTCCGATTTGCATGCATTGACCTGGTCATCGACTGATTTGTTCCATGTGACTTTAAATTCACCTTATGTCTTTCTTCGCGCAAAAACGGTTGATATCATCGATTTTGCTTGGTTTAACACTCAACAGGAAGCTTATCAATCCTCTCTATTGGCTGAGACAACATGGCATCCTAGCCCCCAACCAACTCAGGCTAAAGCCAATGTCATGGTCATCATCCTTGAAAGTTTTCATTATGATATGATTCGAAGCCATCCTCAGTATGGCACCCCAGCGCCATTTTTAGCTCAGCTCGTCGAACAAGGGCTCTTTTTTAAGCAGGCCTTTGCCAATGGACGATTGTCGATTGATGCGACGCCTTCAACCATGATTGGTCTACCTAACTTTTTTAAAAAATCTTTTATTCGGTCTAATATGATGCGTCATCATTTTGTGTCATTGCCAAATATCTTGAATGACCATGGTTATCAAACAGCTATGTATCATGGCGCTTATAACGGCAGCCTATATTTAGACACCTTTGCGCAACAAATTGGGTTTGATGAATACCACGGCTTTAATGAGTATGAAGCCGTCTATCCAAGCCGAGCTAAGCACCAAAGCTCTTGGGGTGTGTTTGACCATGATTTCTTAAGCTATGTAGCCGAAGATTTGTCTAAGAAAACCGAACCTTTTTTAGCAACACTGTTTACCCTGTCATCACATAATCCATTTGAAATTCCAGCCAGCTTAGAACATCTATTTCCCATCGAAGACAATCCTGATAAGTTCTATCGAGCGATTAAATATGCAGATTATTCGTTGCAGAATTTTTTTAAGCAGGCGCGCACACAGCCGTGGTATAACAATACCTTATTTGTCATAACGGCGGATCACACCAGTAATCATTGGTCGCAATATCCCAACCAAACGGCGTTGGAAAAACACCATGTACCCATGTTGTTGTTTCAACCAGCTGGTGGGATTGCACCAAAAGATTCGCGCAAGGTGGTACAGCAAATTGATATCCCCGCTACCGTATTGGACTATTTAGGTCTTTATGAAGCAGAACGGCATCATATCCTGCCCTTCGGTCATAGCATGCTGAATGAACAGGGGAAAGGCGTGGCGCTGTTTCGTACCAATGGCCATCAGTACATGATGGTAACGGATGATAAGGTCACGTTGTATGATAAGAAGACGCAACAATTCTCGACCACTGCACTGGCTAGTGACTATTTCAGTGTTCGAGCGACAACCGACGAGGATGCCATCTTACAGAAAAAAATGCGAGGATACTTACAGATGTACATGGATATGTTTCTTGAAGACTCCTTGTATCCGCAACAGCTCGTTACGTCTCAATAGGTCGTATGACCGTATCGCGCTGGTTTCAATTATTGCATCTATGCGCGATTATGTGTAACCTGTTGCCCATGAAAATATAAGAAAAACAAGGTTGTTTTTCATACAAAACGAATTCAATGGATGACACAAACTTCAGCGACGCTGAGAAGCGAATAAAAACTGAAGGCATGGGATACAATGTGGTTACATTTTTCAAACATCAAAAAAAATCCGTTGCAGACAACGCGGTAGCTGTGCAAGTTCAAACTTATGATCATGAAGGACGAGGTTTAGCGGTCGTCAATCATCAGCCTTGCCTTATTGCTGGCGCACTGCCAGGAGAACAGGTGGTGGTGCGCTTGGCTCAACAAAAAAAACGTTATGCGGTGGCAAAGTTGCAAACAGTGCAAACAGCGCATCCACAACGCGTTAAGCCAGCCTGTATTCACTATCAGCAATGTGGTGGGTGCGACCTACAACATATGTCGATGCCGCTGCAACAACAATTTAAACAACATAGCTGGCAGCAAGCGCTACTCAAGCATGGCCACATCGAGGTTCAACAAGTCGATACTTGGTTAATTGATGAGCCTTGGTATTATCGTCGGCGGGCTCGCTTAGCCGTATCTTTTGATCAGCAGCGCCAAAGTTGTCATGTTGGTTTTCGAGCCAAGGCGTCTAAGAAAATTGTACCGATTGAAGCTTGCATGGTGCTGACGCCCGCGTTGCAGCAGATGTTACAACCATTGCGCTTGTTGCTAACCAATTTGAGTCGTCACGCTCAAAAAAATATCGGACATATTGAATGTTTAGATGTGGAAGGAGGCGTTTGGCTCTTATTTCGCTGCATTAAACCCTTATCTGAAGCTGATCAGACCTTAATACAACAAGAATGCCATGCTCAGCAATGGCATGGTGGCTTGTGGGATGGTGCGGATGGATTGTGCCTCTTAGAGGGCAGCGCATTGCCTCAATATACCGTGGCGATAACGGGCCAGCAGTCGGTGCAATTGCAATTTAGACCCTACGATTTTATTCAAGTCAACGCCCGTCAAAATCAAGCTATGATTGAACAAGCCATGCAATGGTTAAAGGTAAAAGCCCATGAAACCATTTTGGATCTATTTTGTGGCGTGGGTAATTTTAGCTTACCGTTTGCGTTGGTCGCGAAACAGGTTTGGGGTGTTGAAGGTCAAGGTTCTATGGTCGCCCAAGCCCAAGGTAATGCAGACCGAAACCGCCTAGGTAACCTACAATTTTTTCAAGCAGATTTGTCGCAGCCCCCAGCAACAGCGCCTTGGATTCAGTCTATTGACAGCCTTATTTTGGATCCATCGCGTCAAGGCGCAAAACAGGCACTAAGTTTGCTTTGTCGATTGACACCAAAAAAAATTTTATATGTATCATGCCATCCAATGACATTGGCAAATGATGTTGCATTGATTCAACAGCAAGGCTATAAACTACAACGCAGTTCACTGATAGAGATGTTTCCTCAGACTCACCATATAGAGTCGATGTTGTTGTTTGAGCTCAAAGTGCGGATATGATACTTATCATAAGGAAAAGATATGGTTTCAGTTAGAGAAATACATTTTGCCGCAGACAATTTTGACATGGTACGTTGGAGTATGCGCTATTGTCAAAACCCACAACAAGCACAAGCCTTGTGTGATGCTTTTAGAATGATTCCCTTGGAAGGTCATCAACCGACTGACGAGAATGTCTTGATGTATGCACGGGAAATGGTCGAGTGTTTATCCCCGTTGAGTATGGATCTAGAAACCTTACAGGCGGCGGTGTTGTTCATTTATTATGATCATGACTTAGTGACCAAAGCTCAGATTGAAGCAAAATTTGGTACGCCATTGGTGGCTTTGGTTTCGAGTATTCAGCAATTGGACGACATGCGTAATTTAAATCGCAGTTCAACTGTCCTGCAACATGATCAAGTTGATAACATGCGACGCATGTTGTTATCGATGGTTGAAGATGTTCGCGCGGTGGTGATT
>JADHND010000115.1 GCA_016779685.1 Shewanellaceae bacterium
AGCGGAATTGGATCTTCCTTTGGGGGCGCAGGTTCGCCGCTGCGAAGTAGTTTGCGGGTATTCTTGCACTCAGCATTGGTGCAACCAAAGTATTTGCCAAACCGTCCCGTTTTGAGTTCCATATCTTGCTGACATTTGTCGCATTCGAGCAAGGGACCGTCGTAACCTTTTATTTTAAAGTGACCAGATTCAATGCTGTATCCCGGGCACTGTGGATTTTGGCCACAAATATGAATTTTACGTTGCTCATCAATGAGATAATCGTCCATAATGGAGTCGCATAAACCACAGCGCTGTTGTTGGCGCAACCATGCGTTCTCCGCTTCTTCTGATATGGTCGCTTCTACGTCATGACCACGGATTAGGTTCATGGTTTGTTTACATCGTTCTTTTGGAGGAAGTTGGTAACCCGAGCAACCTAAAAAAACGCCGGTGGTGGCGGTTCGGATCCCCATCAAGCGCTCGCATTGGGGGCACTCAATATTGGTCATCACCATCGCATTCGGACGCATCCCACCTTGCGATTCATCGAGGTCTGCTTTTTCCAAGGTCATTTGAAAATCTTGGTAAAAGACATCCAGCACGTCTTTCCAGTGTTTCCGTCCCCCATCAATATCATCCAATTTTTTTTCCATGGCAGCGGTGAAATCGTAGCTCATCAACTCTTGAAAATTTTCCACCAAGCGTTCATTGACAATCTCACCCATTTTTTCTGCATAAAAACGTTTGTTTTCAATCCGAACGTAGCCACGGTCTTGAATCGTTGAAATAATCGCAGCATAGGTTGACGGCCGACCAATACCACGTTTTTCCAACTCTTTCACCAGTGAAGCTTCTCCGAATCGAGCCACGGGTTTGGTAAAGTGCTGCTTGGGATCCAGTGCCTTTAAAGTCAACAAAGTACCCGCGGCGAGGTCTGGCAGAACCACCTCATCTTCATTTTTTTTCTGTTGCGGTTGCACGCGTGTCCAGCCATCAAAACGCACCATCCGGCCTTTGGTTCTAAGTTGATATGCGCCTGCTTCCACCCATAGCGTGGTGATGTCAAATGCAGCTGATGTCATCTGGCAAGCGATAAACTGTCGCCAAATTAAATCATATAAGCGCTTAGCGTCTGCTTCCATATCGACCAGCAAGCCACTTTCGGTGCTGGCATTGGATGGACGGATGGCTTCGTGTGCTTCTTGGGCGTTGGATTTACTGCCATAAGCATTTGGAGCCTCCGGTAAATAAGGCGCACCGTAGGTCTGCTCAATAAAGTTTCGAGCTTGCTTAACGGCATCTGCACTGAGGTTGGTTGAATCGGTTCGCATATAGGTAATATGCCCGGCTTCATACAGACGCTGTGCCAACATCATGGTTTTTTTCACCCCAAAGCCAAGTCGCGAACTGGCTGCTTGCTGGAGAGTCGATGTGATATAGGGGGCTGAAGGCTTGCTGTGGGTCGCTTTAGCTTCAATGGAAGCCACCTGAAAGTCAGCCACTTGCAGCGCGGCTATAGCGGCGTCGGTCTGAATTTGGTTGATGGGTTTAAACGCTTGCTGTTGATGCTTAACAACTTGGAGTCGCATGTTATGCGTTTGATGTTGCAAATCAGCATGGATATCCCAATACTCGGTCGGTAGAAACGCTTTAATTTCTTTTTCTCGTTCTACTACTAAGCGTACAGCAACGGATTGCACCCGGCCAGCGGATAAGCCGCGTGCCACTTTTTTCCACAACAACGGCGAAACCATGAAGCCAACAATCCGATCTAAAAAACGTCTGGCTTGTTGGGCATCGACTTTCGCCTGATCCAACTGGGTCGGATGCTCAAAAGCATCTTGAATCGCTACTTTGGTGATTTCATTAAAGACCACTCGATGGTAACGCTCTGGAGCACCGCCAATCACCTCTTGCAGATGCCAAGCGATAGCTTCTCCTTCGCGGTCTAAATCGGTTGCCAGATAAATGTCATCGGCTTTTGCGGCAATTTTTTGCAGTTCTTGGACGACTTTTTCTTTGCCGGATAAAATTTCATAATGCGCTTGCCAATGTTGTTCTGGATCGATACCCATGCGGGCGACTAAGGCTCGGTATGCTTTTGCTTTTTTATATTTTTCTTTTTCACTTTTTGACATCGAGCTGATATCGACCTTCTCAGTGCTGTTAGCTTTCACTGAGGAAGTCGGTAAATCTCGAATATGACCGACACTGGATTTGACTATATAATCATTGCCTAAATATTTGTTGATCGTTTTGGCCTTTGCGGGTGACTCAACAATCACTAAAGACTTTACCATATAACTATTGCACCAAGTTTACTTTAAAAAGAAGACCTATCTGACGCTTGTTGTGTTCACTGCCCCAGAAAAAGCAGGGATACACTTAGCGTCAGCTTCAAGTTGACAAATTTATATTCGATGTAAAGAGAATCATTAAATCTAAAACCACATCTGATAGCATTATCATAGACTATTTGTGAAACACATAAAATCGTCATTTTTTATACTGACTAAAATTTTTTAAAAATTCAAATAAAAAATAAAAGTTTTTGAGGCTGTACACAAGTTAAAGCTGATTTAAGCATCAAAAGCACAACCTATCTGGTCTTGTTCAAGCCATTGAAGCTAAAAAGCTTACTTTTTCACCAAAAGAACAGGATTTTCCTGTTTTTATCAAAAATAAGTTGACTTAATAGCGTAAAAACATTTTAATAGCCTCGTTGCTCGGATAGCTCAGTCGGTAGAGCAGAGGATTGAAAATCCTCGTGTCGGCGGTTCGATTCCGTCTCCGAGCACCATATTGCCGACTTAGCTCAGTAGGTAGAGCAACTGACTTGTAATCAGTAGGTCGCCAGTTCGATTCCGGCAGTCGGCACCAACTTAACTTATTTTTTTATCCCTACCTGATATTTTCCCCTTCCTTTTAAAATAGTTTAAAGTTAAGCTATTGATGAATTTTAAAGGAGAAAATCATGTCGATTTATCGCTATTTAATCTGTCTTTGTTGCTGTCTACCCTTTGTAGGCTTCGCCAATTTACCCGGTTCAACTCAACCCGTGGTCACGACAGCCGTTACCCATGCTCTCGCATCCAATTTGGGTGGTGTTGGGCAGCCCGCGCAAATTCAGCTCAAACAAATCCCCTTACAATTACTTGGTTCAGGCATGCGCTCAAAATTTTTTGTCGATTTGTATGTGGCTAGCCTCTATACCGCAGCCAAAGCACCTTACAGTTCGAAAACCAACAGTGCGATACGCTTACAAATTATATCCAGCTTTATCACCCATGAAAAAATGCGCGCTGCGATTGAAAAGGGCTTTGCTCAAGCTACCCAGCAACGTACGCAACCCATCCGTACCAGCATCGATACTTTTTTAACCCTATTCGACGAACCTGTCAGCAAAAAAGACCAATTTACTTTTTTGAGCGTTCCCAAACAAGGCGTGTTTGCTTATAAAAACAAGTCTTTTAAATTGCAGATTAAAGATGAAAAATTCCGGGTCGCGCTGATGAACATCTGGCTCGGTGCCGCACCTGTTCAAAGTGATTTGAAAGCGGCCCTACTGACGCCACTTTCGAACTAGTAACGCCACAATAAAGACGATCCGACTGAAAATTGCGGCGACAATGTCGATATTTTTTCATCATTAAAATAAAGGTTGCCACCAAAAAGGTAGCCTGCCGAAGCACTGAGTAACCAGTTCTGGCTAATCGTCCACTCACTGTTGAGATACGCCAACCATTGCTTCGTCTCAGTGATGTCACCATGTCTTCCCATAAATTGGACTTTTAAATAAGATTGACCGCCCCCCACCCGCAGCCAATCGTTTATTTTGTAGGTGACCTTCACCCCTAACGGCCCTGAGAAATAGACATTAGATGACCCAGAGATCCGCCAAGTGTCGTCTTTATTTTTATAGCGAATAACAGGATATACAAAATAAAGACGCCCAAAATCACCGTATCGAACACTAACCCCCACACCGAACGCATTGCCTAACGGCTCTCCTTTCACCACCTGCGACCGCCATTGATGGGTTTTGCCAGTTCGATTGTCTAGTAAGTTGGCGTAATTTTCTTGATAACTCAACACGTACAACCACTTCGACTGCGTACGCACCCCGAGCCCAATGATGCCTTCATTTAGATAGGCTTGGCTAAAGTTGTCCATGCGTTCAAACATGTTATGGTTTAAATCCAAATTATAATGATACCAAGCGCGATCAGCTCCCACCAAGATACCCAAATGATCAGCCAGGGGTTGAAGGTATCGCACCGACACCGCTTGAACCTGGCGTTGCATTGACGCAGACACATCCGGCAGCTTGGTTTGCGCAGTGTATCCTTGCAGCCACTGAACTTGTGCCCGATCAAATTTCAACCAAGTCAACTTACTTATGTTAGATTGAGTCCAACCGACTCGGGTGGTTAACAACCATAACAGCATAAAACAAAAAGGTTTCAAGGCAATTCCGATTCTATAAGGATTCATCATTGAGTATAGTCATCCCCTATAAAATCCTTTACAATGATTATATGAAAAGCAAAATTTGTACTCACAACATATATGTTGCTTACCCCCTTTAGGTTTAGTCGGCTTAGCTCTGTTCATCCCCAGCTTCGGTGTTCAGCCATACTGCTGCTTGTTTTTCTGTTATCCAGCTTTCTGCCTATTCATATCAAGGCTTCTGCAACCACCAATCCCATCAAAAATATTCTTAAAGTCGGTACCATTTATAGTTCAACTAGCTATGTCAACGAACCTGTTGCGGCGAAAAACAACCTTGGCTTTGACTACGAACTCAGTCAAAAATTTGCCAATTACCTCAATGCCACCTTACAAATTATTCCCTACAGCACCATCTCCGATTTGCTGAGAGATTTACGGCAACATAAAATTGACTTAGTTGCTGCTGGCATGACCAAAACAGCCGACCGCTCGAAAGGATTTATCTATAGCCCACCGCTGTACCAAGTGCGCCAACAGCTTATTTACAAAATGGGCGCGACCAAACGCCCCAAATCTTTTAAAGACTTGAAGGGCTCAATTCTGGTCACAGAAAATTCATCTCATGCCGCGCTCTTAGAGCTGGCGCAACATAAAATACCCAATCTCGATTGGGCAACCACCACGAAACACAATCACGAAGATCTCTTAATGCAGGTCGCTCAAGGGAAAATTAAATACACCATTACCGATTCAAGTTTGTTGGCGATTCATCGACGCTATACTCCTGAACTAGGCATTGGTTTTAGTTTAACCAAATCCGAAGATGTGGTCTGGATTTTAGCCAAACAAAAATCAAAATGGCTGGCAGATAAATTGCTCGATTTCTGGTCTATTGAGCTCAAAAAAGGGACTTTCGAACAACTCGACGAGAAATACTTTGGGCATATTCAGCGGTTTGACTTTGTCGATACCCGTGCTTTTATTCGAGCGGTTAAACGCACCTTACCCCGCTATCAAAAATACTTTGAACGCTACGCAGGCAAGTTAGATTGGCGAAAAATTGCCGCTACC
>JADHND010000116.1 GCA_016779685.1 Shewanellaceae bacterium
TGGCTCCAGCAACCCCATCAACTCTTACCTAACGATCTCAGCAGACTAAGTTGGTCAAAACTCAAAATAACCAAAAAATCACTGCCTGTCGATCAAGCCAAACTCAGCTTGTTGGTGGCTGTTGATGATTTACTTATGCAACAACAACAACTCCAAATCGTTTTTTATCAAACCGCTCGCGTCACCATTCAAGACCGGTTACGACGTCTCAAAGCGCAAGAGTCGATCTTATTTGCCGATGATTTGATGATTCAATTAAAACAAGCCATCACCGAACACTCACAACGTGACCAGCTCATTAAATTGATTAGAGAACGTTTTCCGGTAGCACTCATTGATGAGTTCCAAGACACCGATGCCATTCAATTTGATATTTTCGAGAAGCTTTATCGCGATCAAAATCAATTGGGTTGGTATATGATTGGTGATCCTAAGCAAGCGATTTATGCGTTTCGAGGCGCCGATATTTTTACATATATGCAAGCCAAAGCGGATACCTCTAATCAGCACCACTTAACCACCAACTATCGCTCTGCTAGCGATATGGTTGACGCAGTCAATCACCTGTTTACCGCCACGGCTCGCAATCCTTTTGTCTACGACATGATTACCTATCAACCCGTCTTGGCACATCAAACAGCTGCGTTACAGTTACCCCGGGACACTGCTGCGTTGCATTTTCGTTATCAAGCGACAGATTGTACTTTCAAGACGAAGGCTGACGCGACCCGAGCTGCGGCAGATGACTGTGCCCAACACATTACTGACTTGTTGAACCAAGCTCAACTCGGCCAAGCTCACATTAAGGGACGCCCATTGGAACCAAGAGACATCGCCATCTTGGTACGCTCAGGTGCTGAAGCTAAAGTCGTTGCCAAGGCTTTGGCCAACCGCGGCGTCGGTAGTGTCTATCTGAGCCGCGACCGGGTGTTTGAAACGCCTGAGGCCGAAGCCATGACCTTTATCTTAAAAGCGATGGCCTACCCTAAGCAAGAGTTGGCCATTCGTAATGCGCTCGCCACCCCTTTACTAGGACGAACCTATACCCAAATCAACCAGTTTAATCATGACGAAGATGAACGCTGCTATTGGCTGGAGAAATTTGCGTACTACCATCAATTATGGCACCAACAAAACTGGCTGGTGGCTTTTGCCCAATTAATGCTCGACAGCCAAATGGCGTCGAGGTTGTTACAACAAGCCCATGGCGCCCGACAATTGACCGATATTCGCCATCTAAGCGAAATCATTCAAGCCGAAAGCCAAAGGCTCACAGGAAGCCAAGCCCTCCTGAATTGGTACGAACAACAATGTCATCAACCGGACATGCCGGTGGATACCCAGCAATTACGACTGGAAAGTGAGCACAATTTGATCACCATCACCACCATCCACAAAAGCAAAGGCTTAGAGTATAACCTGTGTTGGCTTCCATTCTTGAGTCTGGTCAACCAACATCGCAAGACCACCATCGGCCACGTTTACCACGATGATAACCAACAACTGCTGTGGAACTGCAACCCTAATAGCGATACCAAAGCAAAAAAAAATGACATTGAAGATAAAGTAAAACAAGAAGAATTAGCTGAAGCCATACGCTTGCTATACGTCGCCTTCACCCGCGCCAAATATCGAGTCTACACGCATATTGCACAAGTCAAAACAACCAAAAAAACATCAGCGGCAGGCAACTTTGATAAAAGTCCCTTAGGTTTCTTACTCGGGTGCGAACAAGCAATGACCACCGAGCAACTGATCCAACACTTACAGGCCTTAGTGCAAGCACCGCATACAGCGTTAGTCCCAGTCGACACCGACAATAATAACTTGGAACCCCTAACAAAATTGGTTGATCAGGCGCCGAATGAGCTTCATGTATTGCCCCCTACCCAGCCGTTGCAAGCGCCTTGGTGGCTCAGTTCATATTCTGGTTTGGTGCGTCATCTCACCCATCCACACCGCATACCTGTAGAACAGCCCTTGACCACGTCGGATCCACAATTAAAACAACGCTTTGAATTTGATAGGGGAGCCCATATCGGTACCTTTTTACATCAAATTTTTGAGGACATCGAATTTGCAGATCCGGATAGTTTAACCACGGAACTGCCCTTAATCATGGAACGCTATCAAATTGATTCCATCCATTATACCATGCTCCATACGTGGGTGACTGAGGTATTGGCTACTGAGCTGCAACCACGTCTTCGCTTAAATCAGCTTCGGTCGCAGCAGGTGTTTAAAGAATTGGAGTTTTTCATGCCCATGCTCACCTTAACCGACACGGATCTGAATCAGCTGTTACAAGCATATAACTACACCTCCACCCCGGCGTTAAATTTCGACACCTTACAAGGAATGCTTAAAGGTTTTGTCGATTTGGTTTTTGAGTGGGAAGGTCGTTATTATATAGCCGATTACAAGTCCAACTTTTTAGGGATACATGAACAAGATTACTCGGCAGATAAACTGCAACAGGCCATCAACGAACACCGCTACGATGTACAATATCTGCTCTATACCGTTGCCTTACATCTGATGCTGCAACTGGCAATCAGCGATTATCAGTACGAGACTCATTTTGGCGGCTGCTACTATTTGTTTATCCGAGCCATGCAACCCCAAAAAAACCATGGTGTTTTCTTTGACCGACCTAATCCAGCCTTAATCGAAACCTTAGCTGGGTATTTTCAACAACAGGCGCATTCGACATGTTAAAGCAATCTTTAAATTGGTGTACAGCTCTCGATAAGTGGGTCGAACTCCATCACATCACCGAACTCGACAAACAGTTTGCCCATCATATGCGCAATCTGGAACCAAATACGGACGATCTGTATGTCCTCTTGTGCCTGTTAGCCAGTACCTACGTCTCGAATCAACAAACCTGTGTGCCCTTGAATGCGATTGATTGGAACAATCCATTGGCTGAAAGCCAATCCAGTTTCACCAGCACCGTTACCAGCGCGGTCGTTCTCGAGCAGATACATCGATATGATACCATCGGAACACCTACAGATCATACACCACTCATCTTGGAAGACGACCGCCTTTATTTACATCGCTACCACCGCTACGAACACCATCTTTGCCAACAGCTGATCGCATTGAGCCAAAAAACACCGCCAACGAGTATTGAGCCTGTTATCGAACGCTTACAATGCCTCTTCCCCAACACAACACCAACGATTGATTGGCAAAAAGTAGCCGCCATCACGGCCTTGATGCAATCACTGACGATCATTACTGGTGGTCCTGGTACAGGCAAAACCACAACTGTCGCTAAAATCTTACTATTACTACAACAGCAACAACCGGATATCAAAATCAAGATGGTGGCACCGACAGGAAAGGCTGCGACCCGACTCCAAACATCCATAGAAAACAGTCGTCATTGGTTTAAGACCCAATATCCACAACTGGTCGATGCCTTGGATGCGCTACCGACAGCGACCTCCACCATCCATCGCTTGTTAGGTGTTAAGCCTAACGGCACGTTTCGGTTCCATGCCAACCATCCTTTGGATCTAGACTTACTGTTGATTGATGAAGCATCCATGATTGATTTGCCTTTGATGTATCACCTATTCAATGCGCTACCAGGATCTGCTCGGGTCATCATCTTAGGAGATAGCGAACAGTTGGCATCTGTAGAAGCCGGATCCGTGTTAAGCGATCTCTGCTATGGCCTTCATGTCAATAAGCAAGATCCAAGCTGGCACATGCGATACAGTGCCGACCGCGTGCAATTGCTTAATCAATACTGCGCTCATGATTTCGATGCTTATCTCCATGCACAACCTCGGCTCGGCAATGGCATGTGTGTGTTGCTTAAAAGTCATCGCTTTGATGCTCAATCAGGGATTGGGCAATTTGCTCACGCCATCAATGCTGGCGATGTCGACGCATTTAAACGATGTTTGCGACAAGGTTTCTCTGATACTGAATGGTTTTTCGAATCCACACTTGAGGATGCGCTCAGGCAACCCATTCTAGCCCAGTACCAACCTTATTTGACCGCCATGGATGCGCAAGCTTCTTTAATAGATATTTTTACTAAATTTGATCAGTTTAGAGTGCTTTGCGCGCAACACCAAGGTTCACGTGGCGTTCAAGCCATAAACCATGCTATCGAAACTTGGCTAGCACGGCAAAATATGCTCCAACTGGGCACTGAGTTTTACCTAGGCCGCCCGATTCTGATTGAACAAAACGATTATCAGTTATCGCTGTTCAATGGTGATGTCGGTTTGATCCTACAGCAAACGGACGACAAGCGACCTATGGCTTATTTTCAAAGTCATCAAGGGTGGCTTAAATACTTACCAGCTCGGCTGCCCAAGCATCAGACCTGTTTTGCGATGACCATCCATAAGAGTCAAGGTAGCGAATTCCAAACCGTCGCCACTGTTCTCCCGGACACCAATCCCCGTGGTTTACTCAGCCGAGAACTGCTGTATACAGCGATTACCCGCGCCAAAAAGCATCACCTATGCTTGGGACGGTTAGCCGTGATTGAAGCGGCGATGGGTGCGGCAACTCAGCGAACCTCTGGTATTCGTCATAAAATTTGGTCTATGGATTGAGTGAACAGGCACAAGGTGTAACTGTGATGCATCATGAATGTGGTCACCTATTCACCAATCTTCAAGGCACAACTTACATTTTTAAGCAAAATAAGCTAGTATAATAGTTAAATTCATTCCAAAAAAAATGAGAAGTTGGAGAAGTTGAATGGCTAGCAAACATCAAGAAGAACTTGATAAATTTATTGTCGCTTACCAGAAAGTGTATGGTAAAAAACCTAAGATAGAAATCAATGGTGGATGGTATAAGGTTAATGGTGAAAAATCAGTTCGCCTAGCCGACATTGAAAAAATGACACGTTCTTTGGTTCATACCAAACCAAAAACAGAATCAGCTGCAACAACTGCCAAAGCTGAGACAACTGCTAAAGCAAAGCCTGCTGCCAAAGCTGAGACAACTGCTAAAGCAAAACCAGCTGCCAAAGCTGAGACAACTGCTAAAGCAAAACCAGCTGCCAAAGCTGAGACAACTGCTAAAGCAAAACCAGCTGCCAAAGCTGAGACAATTGCTAAAGCAAAACCAGCTGCCAAAGCTGAGACAACTGCTAAAGCAAAACCAGCTGCAAAGTCTGGTGCTCATTCAAAAGGCAAAGTAGCCCCTCGTTCACGCAAAAAAACAAGCTCGTCAAACGAAGTACGCAGTCAACGTTTACCTAGCATGACTCCCGCACCATTGCCATCTAATGTTAAAGTGGTTAAAAAAGGCGATGGTCAGCGCCCTGCTACATTGTGGATCAGCAAATTATCGCAGCAAGACAAACTTCCCCGCAGCTACCAATAAATCAAAGCCCTAACTGCTTCTGAAAAGGTTTCGTTTTCAACGCTTTTGATTAAATCGAAGCAAAAAAAAAGCTATTTCTAAACAGAAATAGCTTTCTTTCTCTGATGCTTTAGCTAAAGCACTAGATTATGCTGCTT
>JADHND010000117.1 GCA_016779685.1 Shewanellaceae bacterium
ATCTTGCGTGAGCGCCGTCATATTCAGATGCCACCATACGCTACCTTAGTTCGCTTTCAAAGCGAGGCTCGAACACTTCAGCAAAGTGAGGCTTTTATTCAAGCTATTTATGCTCAGCTTCATCAACATACCTCGCTTGAGCTCATTGGCCCCCTGCCAGCACATATGACTAAAAAAGCCGGACGATTTCGCCATCAAATTTTAATTAAAGCGCTGACACGGCAAGAGATTCATCAAACACTCTATCCACAACTTGAATACATTGAGCTGCAAGCGCAAGCCAAACAATGTCAATTTATGCTCGATTGTGATCCAATGGAGTTCATTTAAGGACATAAATCGATTATTCATTGAATATTTTGTTAGATTGCAGTGAAACAATAGATTTTTAAGATGAAGCTGGTAAAATCTAGGTTTTATCGTACCATTGCCGGCAATGCTTTAAGACGTGAGCAAATACAATCCATGAAACAACATATTATCCAACAATTGAGAAATGCCCTTGATACCCTCATCGTAGAAGCCAAGTTGCCTCAAGATATTCAAACTAACATTCAATTAGACACCACTAAAGATAAGGTCCATGGTGATTTTGCCACCAACCTTGCGATGGTACTCGCCAAATCGGCTCAAGCCAACCCTAGACAATTAGCACAAATGATTATCGAAGCGATGCCCCCCAGTAACAAAATAGCCAAAGCTGAAATTGCAGGCCCTGGATTTATCAATTTTTTTGTTGCCAATGACGCTTTGTATGCACAACTTGAACAAGCATTTGTCGATAAAAAACTCAACGTCTCGCTACCAAAACCCGAAACCATTGTGGTGGATTACTCATCACCTAATTTAGCCAAAGAAATGCATGTAGGGCATTTGCGTTCTAGTATTATTGGCGATGCTGTCGTTCGCTCATTGGAATTTTTAGGCCATCATGTCATCAGACAAAATCACGTCGGCGACTGGGGAACACAATTTGGAATGCTGTTGGCTTACATGGAAGAATTATCGGAGTCCACGCAACAGCAGAAAAATTTAGAACTTAAAGATTTAGAGGCCTTTTATCGGGAAGCCAAGACTCGCTTTGACACTTCTGCAGAGTTTGCAACACGTTCCCGTGAGCTGGTTGTCTCACTTCAATCACAAGATGCTTATTGCCTTAAATTATGGCAACAATTTAAGGCAATCTCGCTCCAGCATTGTCAGGAAGTCTACCAAGCTCTCCAAGTTCAATTAACCATGAATGATGTCAAAGGTGAAAGTTTTTATCATGACTTGCTGCCGAAAATTGTGGCTGCGCTCGATGAAAAACAACTTTTGGTCGAAAGTGATGGTGCAAAATGTGTTTTCTTAGATGAGTTTACCAACAAAGAAGGACAGCCTCTACCGGTCATCATCGAAAAAGCAGGGGGCGGCTACTTATATGCAACCAGCGATTTAGCAGCTCTTCATTATCGCAGTATGCAGCTACAAGCTGACCGTATCTTATATTTTGTCGATATGCGCCAATCTCTTCATTTTCAGCAAGTCTTTGCAGTTGCAAAACGAGCTCAGCTGATTCAGCCACACACACAGCCTGAACATATGGGCTTTGGTACGATGAACGATGCTTCTGGCAAGCCCTTTAAAACACGAACGGGTGGTACTGTCAAATTAATTGATTTAATCCAAGAAGCCCAAAACCGTGCTATGGTGGTTATTCAAACAAAGAATCCACAACAAACAACCGCCGAGATCACCGAGATTGCCCATGTAGTTGGCATCGCATCTATCAAATACGCGGATTTATCTAAAAACAGAACCAGCGATTACATCTTTAATTTTGATCATATGATCAGCTTTGATGGCAATACAGCACCGTACCTCTTGTATGCTTACACGCGCATACAGAGTCTATTAGACAAGGCTGGCGATGATGATTATTCCAATTGCTCATTTACACTCACACATAAACATGAACTTGCGTTAGGTCAGCATCTAACACAATTTAATGACACCATTCATAAAATCAGCAATAAAGGCATGCCCCATCTGTTATGTGCATACATTTACGAACTAGCAACGCTCTTTTCAAGATTTTACGAAGCCTGCCCAGTGTTAAATGAATCCTGCATTCAGCAGCGTCATAGCCGCTTGAAACTACTTAATTTAACCGCTAGAACACTGAAAATAAGTTTTGATATTCTAGGCCTCGAGACCGTAAAACGGATGTAGCTATGCCCCCTAAAGCAAGACCAAAGTCACTCAAAAAGAATCAACGCAATACGCGCAATACCATTTCCAAAACAGTGCCACTTACGAAACGATCTTTGGCCATATTGTTGGCGATTCTGATTAGCGTAAGCGGTCTTGCTTTTTTTGCTAAAAACACAACTCAAGAGAACTTGCATCCACTAAAATCTCTAACTGAGACACCCCATAAACCCGAACCGCCCAAAGCGCAATGGAGTTACCTGAAGGAATTACCTCAAAAAAACATCGAGGTGACTCTGGCGAAGCAGGCTCAAAAAACCAAGCAGTACCGACTTCAATGCGCCTCTTTTCGGAATGCTAGAGATGCCGAAAAAATGCAGGCTAACCTAGCATTTCAAGGACTAGAAGCCAATGTTGAGGCTGTTGAAGGGAAAAAAGGCTTGTGGCATCGAGTCGTTTTGGGTCCATTTACCAACAAAAGATCAGCAGAGCGAACGCGCCACCAAGCCCAACGAATTCATATTGAAACCTGTAAAATACAATCTTGGTAGTTGAAAAAATTAAGCCTACCCCCATATCATAAAACATGCAGACTTATATAAGAACAAAGGATAAAACGTGACTACGATAGTTTCTGTACGACGAAATAATGAAGTTGTCATCGCAGGTGATGGTCAAGTGTCTCTTGGCAATACTGTAATGAAAGGCAATGCTCAAAAAGTACGACGACTCTACCACAACCAAGTATTGGCTGGTTTTGCTGGAGGCACCGCAGATGCGTTTACTCTATTCGAACGATTTGAAGCCAAGCTAGAAATGCACCAAGGGCAATTAAAACGAGCAGCCGTCGAACTAGCTAAGGATTGGCGCTCAGATAAAATGCTGCGAAAATTAGAAGCTCTGTTAGCCGTAGCTGACCACAGTGCATCTCTTATCATTACAGGGAATGGCGACGTCATTGAGCCTGAAAATGAATTGATTGCCATTGGATCTGGCGGTAGTTTTGCTCAGGCTGCGGCAACGGCTCTTCTACTCAATACCGAGCTTGCAGCCCCAGAAATTGCATCCAAGGCATTGAACATCGCCGGCGATATCTGTGTCTTTACCAACCACCATCATACCATCGAAAAAATATCGTATTAAGAATACAACTTTAAGAGAGTGTCCTTTATGTCGAACATGACCCCAAGAGAAATCGTCCACGAACTTGATCAACATATCATTGGACAAAAAAATGCGAAACGTTCAGTGGCCATTGCCCTGCGGAATCGCTGGCGGCGGATGCAACTAGAGCCTAACCTACGTCAAGAAGTCACCCCAAAAAATATTTTAATGATAGGACCAACAGGTGTCGGTAAAACCGAAATTGCACGACGACTGGCTAAATTAGCACAAGCACCTTTTATAAAAGTTGAAGCGACAAAATTTACTGAAATAGGCTACGTGGGCAAAGAAGTCGAGCAAATTATCCGCGATTTGACTGAAATAGCTATTAATTTGATTCGAGAACATGCGCATAAAAAGCATCAATTTAAAGCACAAGAAGCCGCTGAAGAACGCATTCTCGATGTGTTGTTGCCTCAACCTAAAGACAGCTTTAATAGTGAAGAGATGACTGGTCAGGCCACTCGCCAGACTTTTCGCAAGAAGTTGCGCGAAGGCCAACTAAACGACAAAGAAATTGAAATTGAAGTTGCGCCCATTCAGGCAAATATTGAAATCATGACCCCTCCGGGCATGGAAGAAATGACGTCTCAATTGCAAAACATGTTTCAAAACTTGGGATCGAAAAGCACACATCGAAAAAAATTAACCATCGAAGCCGCGATGAAGCAGTTGACTGACGAAGAAGCAGAAAAGCTGATCAACACCGATGATTTGAAAGAGCAAGCTATTGAGTTGGTTGAACAACATGGTATTGTCTTCTTAGATGAAATCGACAAGATATGTCAACGCAATGATCAAAAATCAGGCGGCGAGGTCTCTCGTGAAGGTGTCCAGCGTGATTTACTACCTCTCGTTGAAGGCTCAACTGTGAACACCAAACATGGCATGGTTAAGACCGATCACATTTTGTTTATTGCCTCCGGTGCTTTTCAAATGGCCAAGCCATCTGATTTAATTCCTGAGCTTCAAGGCCGCCTGCCTATTCGCGTAGAGCTCAGTGCACTAAGTGCAGATGATTTTGAACGCATCTTGACAGAGCCTAACTATGCTTTAACCGAACAACAAGTCGCTCTTCTAAAAACCGAAGAAGTCGAGGTTGAGTTTACTACAGATGGCATTAAAAAAATTGCTCAATTTGCATGGCAGGTCAATGAAAGAACAGAAAACATTGGTGCCCGCAGATTGCATACGGTCATGGAAAAATTAATGGAAGAAGTGTCATTTAGTGCCAGTGATCAAGCTGGCAAAAAAATCATCATTGACAGCCAATATGTCAACGAACATTTAGATACACTCGTTGAAAATGAAGACCTCAGCCGCTTCATTCTTTGATAACGCTGACGAGTGATTTCATCCTCACCTACCGTTTTAGGTGAGGATGATTCTAAAGCAAATTAAAAACGCTTGTTACCTTGCTTCTGGCGGCAACTCTCATTGACTGATGCCTTTCTCTCAAGAAAAAAACTTTTAGTTCAGTGGTTAAATTGCCTCTCTTTCAATCTGAAATGTTGCACCGCTCTGTCAATTCACATTCATCTCGCTTAATAAATAAACATTAAATTTATTCATAAAATTGTATTTTTTTTAAGATAGCAACGATATACTAAAGCCTAATTTTTTGCTTTTAAAAAATTATCTGATACGTAGGAGCAGAGCTATGCATTACAACACTTCTGAATTATGTGATATCTACTTGGATCAGGTTGATGTTCTAGAACCCATCATGAGCAATTTTGGCGGCCGCCCTTCATTTGGAGGCAGCATCACCACGATCAAATGTCATGAAAGTAAGGGATTAATTCTGGATACCTTAGCTGAACCTGGAGAAGGTAAGGTCTTATTGATTGATGGCGGTGGGTCTAAACGACGTGCTTTAATCGATATTGAAATAGCACAATTAGCCTGTGACCAAGGTTGGGAAGGTATCGTTATCTACGGTTGTGTGCGCGATGTGGATGCACTTCAGAACTTAAGCATAGGTATTCAAGCCATTGCAGCCTACCCCGTATTAGCCGATGACACGACAATAGGTGATTGTAATATCCCCGTTAATTTTGGCGGCGTCACATTTCTTCCTAATGACTTTATATATGCAGACAGCACCGGGCTGATTTTATCTCCTGATCCGCTAGAACTTGAGGCACC
>JADHND010000118.1 GCA_016779685.1 Shewanellaceae bacterium
GATGCTGAACATATCGACCAACAAATAGCGGATTTAAAACAAGAAAGCCAAGCGGCCAAACAGCACTTACACGCCCTCGAGCAGCTGCGGAGCGAACTCATCGAACAAGGCGATGCTCGACTAAAACTCTTAATGGAATCGCATCCAGAATTGGATCGTCAAATCATCCGCCAATGGATTCGACAAGCCCAAAAAGAAGCCAATCTCCAGCAAACGCCGAAGGCGAGCCGCGCCTTGTATAAGTATTTACGCGACACACTCACCTTAAATTAAGCATTAGGCTGTGCCACCAACAATGATTTTATCTAATTTTAATGTTGGTTGGCCGACCCCTACGGGAACACTTTGTCCGTCTTTGCCACAGACACCCACACCTTGATCTAAAGCCAAATCATTTCCTATCATCGAAATTTGTGACATACTTTCTGGACCATTCCCGATTAGGGTCGCTCCCTTTACAGGGTATTTAATTTTGCCACCCTCTACCCAATAGGCCTCTGAAGCTGAAAAAACAAACCGTCCGGAGGTGATGTCAACTTGGCCACCACCAAAATTAGGGGCGTACAATCCCTTATCAATAGAAGCGATGATCTCTTCTGGATCATCTTGACCAGCAAGCATAAAAGTGTTGGTCATCCGTGGCATCGGTAAATGTGCATACGATTCACGCCGACCATTACCAGTACTAGGCACACCCATTAGCCGTGCATTTAATTTATCTTGCATGTACCCTTTAAGAATACCATCCTCGATGAGCACCGTTCTCTGTGTCGGTATCCCTTCATCATCAACAGTCAAGCTTCCCCGACGGTCCTTGACGGTGCCATCATCAATGACAGTCACGCCTTTGGCAGCGACTCGCTCACCAATTTTGCCACTAAAAGCAGAACTACCTCGACGATTAAAATCACCTTCGAGACCATGGCCAACCGCCTCATGCAATAAAACCCCGGGCCAGCCCGACCCCAACACAACTGGCATCTCGCCTGCTGGTGCAGGCTGCGCCTCTAAAGCGACTTGCGCTTGACGAATCGCTTCATGCGCAAAGCACAATGCCATTTTTTCGCCATCGGCATTCAGTTGTAAGAACTCGTCAATGCCATGACGGCCTCCTCCACCAGCATTGCCGCGCTCTTTGCGATCACCTTCTTTTAGCACCACGCTACAATTAATCCGAGTTAAAGGGCGGATATCTGCCGCAAACGTACCGTCACTCGCACATACCAGCATGCGTTCATAACTGCTAGACAACGAAACTGTCACCTGAACCACGCGTGTATCCGCTTGTCTAATCGCTTGATCCAGATGCTGTAACAGCTGAATTTGTTCTGCCTTACTACAGGAAGACATCGGGTTCACAGCGGCATAATAAGGTAAAACTGGCGTGCGTTTAAAAACGCAAACAGATTGAGCCTTGCCAGCATTCGCAATACTACTGGCTGCTTGAACCGATCGAGTTATCGCCGCCGCCGAGATATCATCTGCGTAAGCAAAGCCTGTTTTTTCACCTGCAATAGCACGCACACCTACACCCTGATCGATATTAAAATGACCAGATTTGAGCAGCCCATCTTCCATCATAAAAGATTCATGATGCATATCTTGAAAAAACAAATCACTAAAATCGATTTGATGCCGATGGGCTTGATTTAAAAATGCCTGTAGATCATGTGCTGCTAATTGATTTTCTGACAGCAATGCTTCCGTAACTTGTTCTATCATCATTGTTCTCTTATACGTTCTGTTGTCATCGTGGCTGTTATTTGATTGCAGCATGCATTACCGACCGCCACGTTCTCGGTTTTGAAACACTTCGTCGTCAATTTCAACTGTTTTTTGTTCGCGAGCAATTTCTTCAATCTTACGATGATTCAAAGTACCTGTCACCTTATAGCGAATTTCTGAAATAACTTCAATCGCAGGTTCTAATACTTTGGTAATCATAAAAGCTAATACGCCTGCCGTCAAACCAGTAAAGAAGAACGCCGTTGGCACCACCGATGCAATTTTAGGGGTGACACGCACATCATAATTGATAACCTCAGTTTTCAAGTGGGTGGTACCATTGATGTTGATGCCTGCCGCCGTCCCATCAAAATACAAATCTTGAGTGGCTAAAACGCTTTTGTTTAAAGTAAAAGTGCCTTTGGCTTGCTCAAAATAAAAACCATCATCAAAAACATCGTTAAAATCTAAAGCAATTTTTTTGAAAATACCCTCAACACTGAACAAAGAAATCAGGCGTCCACCACCCGTGTCTTGATCCATCAACTTGCCTTGTTCTATGTCCAATTGGCACCGACCTTCTACAGCATCGACTTCAAAATTGAGGGGTAGATCAGCCCAGGTTAGGCGTCCTGTTAAGCCAAAATTTTCAGCTTTAATCCCTGTCGAAACAGGCTTGGCAGCTGAGCTCTTTTGATTCAAAGGGTCTAACGTTGCAAACAGATTATCAACGTATTTGGTGTTGATCTTAAAATTCATGTGAGTCGTATGCTGATTGTTTTTTTCTTGCCAATCACCACTTAAATCAAAATGATGCTTCTGATAAGTAAAAGCCATACGATTCGCTTCATACCCCATCTTACTGGGTTGGCCTTGAAACACAACCTGTTGCAGAGACTTGTCCCACAGAGACAGTTCATCAACCTCAACTTGTAATTTGGGTAAAGCACGCAATATCTTCATTTGTTGTGTATCTGAAACGTCTAGATCGCTTCGTTGAGGCTTCCATGCTAACCGGGAACCTTTAAACTTTAAACCATCCGCTACCCAGTTCTCATGAATCGTCACCAAGCCATCAACTGAAGGGGCTTTTATATCTGCCAACCAATTGTTGGTGGAGGGCGTTAGAATAAACTTAAGATCCTCGATCTTATTGTCCCAAGCATACAGCTGCTTGACATGACCAAGAACGCCCTTCAACGTTGGTATGATGGTCGCGGGGGGGATTTTTTGGCGCGCTCGCTGCTGTTGTACAGCTTGACTTTCAGCCTGCATCAAAACCACCGCATCAATCCAATCCGACAGTTCAAGCTTATCCACATCGAGATGAATATGGCCATCTTGCTGTAGCAACCTATCATCCGCTTGCATCAAACGACCTACCATCAAATCATAATGCGTCCGATTCTTTGTTTGCTGATGGTTAATATTGAAATTGAGCTGTGCTTTTTTCCCCAAGCGAGCACTGATAAAAGTGCTCGCTTCATTCCCAACGACCTTAGCTTCAAGCGCCAACGGTAGGCCTTTGGCTTTATTTAAAGGTGCCGGTAACGTCAGAGCAACTTGATTGAAATCAGCACTAAGATTCATATCTAAGTTACGACCTTCTTCGTCTAACACCAAATTAATTTTACTTTTGATGCGGGTCTCACCTTGATAAAATCCTTGTAATAAATTTGCTAATTCCACGGGCAATTTGTTTAAATTCCACTGACTGTCTATGTCCACCCGAATGTTATAAATATCTTCACTGTCCTCAGCAAACGTCTCTACCTTTAAGGCTGTGGGCTGATTGTATAAGTTAACTTTCAAATCATGACTTTGCAGCCGACTGTTGGTAAACGTCAATTGACCATGCACCTCAGTAAGGGGCAATTTCAAATCAGCTAAATACAGCTGATTGTCTGCAAAATTAAGCTGTCCTTGCGCCCAGACATCTCGATTGTCTTCTGCGCTCAGTGGCACCTGAACAGCCAACTCCGCCACCAATGGTTTGGACACTTGAACTTGTTCCAATGCTTCGCCTACCGTTGACTGAAGTGGCGATGCTTTAATAACAGCAGTAATCGCTTCCGCTGGCGCATTAATTTGTCCAACCACGGATAACATGGGCTTGTCATTAAGAGATTGGATATTGACATTAACATCTTCAATCTCAACCAGCCCTAGTTTTCCCTGCTCAAGATCGAAGTAGGCGGCGTTGTTTTCAAACAATACCTTTAGATTTAAATCCGTTAGGGGTAGCCAATCCTCACGAAAAGGCAGTTTAGCATCGGTAAGTTGAAAGCCCGCTTGAAAGGTTCCCATCGATTGCGTGATCGGGAACCGATCTATCCCGGCATGCCACAATACTTGTCCTTGCTTGAGCTGCCCTGCTTGTAATGCCTGCTCAAGAAATCGATACAAACTAGGATTCAAGTGTTGTGCTGGTAATAACCCTGGCAACGCTTTGACATCTGGAAAATCTAACTCGCTATATAATGACATAGTAGGCACAACCGACTGTTCATTTATGGCCATGGATACCCGAGCTCTTATTTGATCTACTTCCACATTGACATCGGACATCAACCAGCCGTAGAAGTCTTCCGAAGTCATATAAAAAAACCAGTTGTTGTCGGATTTTACCTGTAAAGGCCGTGGCGAAAGGGCTTGATAGTCGAGTTCAAATATCTGCGCTGGCACACGGTAACCATGCACTCCATCTTTCATAAAGTAATTCAAATTAAGCTTATCAATACCCGGAATCCAAGCCGATGGCTGAGATTTGAAGGCTTGCAATTGAGCCTGTACCATGATGCTTGAAGGTTGGGTTTGCATCCCAATATGCTTTATTTTACCCTCAACTTTCGCGTCTAGGATAGCATCTAAATCATCTATGCCTAGGTTGGTGTTAAAAACCAATAGTGGCAAAAAGGTTGGGATATCCAAAGAATCGATATAACCATTGAATTGGCCTGCACGATAGCTCAGCCCTATATCAAGCTTTGGCCAAGGCTTACCATTGGATAGGATGGCAAGATTGCGATGACTTAACACCCAAGCATCTTGTTGATAGTTCCAGAAGAAAGTACCGCGCCGAATCTCAAAATTTTGCTGATTTTTTTTGGTTTGCCACAACAATTGTGACGGATGCATTTGCATAAGGGCATCCACCAATTGGCCTTTAAAGATTTGAGCATGGACCTCAAAATTCAATTCACCTTGAATCATATCGAGTTGACCACCGGCACGATGATACCATTGCGCGAGATCAAAATGATTGGCCGATAAGTAAATGTCTCCATTCGGCTCAGTATCCTCAGGGTTATTGGTCTCAAAATTGGCAATCACCCTAATTTTTTCTAATTCACCAGACGCACTCACATGTGAGAGATAACCTGATCCGTAATGACGATCATCAATGTTTTGCCAGTGAAAAGAAGGCATATAAATCGGTTGCGATATCTGTTTTTGATGCCGTATGTAAAAAGTAAAGGATTCTATATCAATTCGATTAAAAACATTGAATAAGCTGTCTTGGATCTGTTTCAGCTTAACCACATTGGCTTGATTAGAAAACTGATCGACCAACAAATTCATTTCTACATCGCGCACCACGAGACGCTCTAGCCCATAGTTCTGACGGTTTAACAGCGACCACCAGTTAAAATTTAACTCTACTTCAGCCATATTGGCTGTTAGCGGCAAGTTGATTTGCGGTGCGATTTGCAAGTTTTGGAAATTTAATCGAATCCCTTCAGCATAAAATTC
>JADHND010000003.1 GCA_016779685.1 Shewanellaceae bacterium
CTGTATCTGTGATGACAAAGTTGGTTGCCACCGCAGGCGAGGTCAGATCCCCCAACCAATCGACACGAATCCCTGGTGGTTGTGAAAAAGTAAACTCATACTGATCTTGCAAGTTCACCGGAGTATTGGTGGCCAAACTGGTTGAGCGAATAGCGGATTCCGCCACGAGGTTGCCCTTGGACTCTGCTTGATACTCAACTTTAAAATCTTCAGTCGGCGTCCGCGCTTTGGTGATCAGTTCATCACCAGGAATGTTGGTGATGGTGGTGAGCTCATCGTCGATTAAGGAAACCCTTTCACCTGAATCCCCATCGTATTGCAGCAAACCATTGATATTGCTGCTCTCAAAAGGCTGAAGGTTGGTTTTAAAACCAGCGAACACAAAGTTGTTAGATTCATCTTTGCTGTTGGCAAGGGACATCAAGTTATCGTATAAACGTTCAATCTCATAGGCAATACTGCCGCGACTGAACTCATCTAACGTCCCATTGTTGCCTTGCAACATCAAATCACGCACCCGCAAGATCATCTCTTCCATCGACGCGATGTTGTTTTCTGCCAAGCCCATACGATAACGGGCATCGGTGATGTTGGATTGATACTGATCTATCACCACATTGTACTGCTTTAAATTTTCAATGGTCACAGCAGCAATCGGATCATCACCAGCCGTGGTAACTTTTTTACCACTGGACAGTTTTTCAATCGATTGGTTCAAATCCGTTTGCCGTTCTAATAAAGCAATTTTATGCTGTAAATACTGTAAAGGCGTTGAAATACGCATCGCTTGTCCTCTATGTCGCGCTAGCGCAATGCCAGCATCGCTTCGATAATCACCCCAGCGGTGTTCATGATCCGAGAGGTTGCCATGTAAATTTGCTGGTACTTAACCATATCCGCCGCTTCTTCGTCTAAATTGACGCCCGAGGTTTCTTGAACCCGTCCCTGAGCGTAGTCCAATGAAACTTGAACGGTTTCTAAATTCAAAGCGGTGATCCCAGCACGAGTACCGATGTTGGTGGTGGTGCCTTCGTACATATCAAATAATGTTTGCTTCTTATTTTTCATCAGCTTTTGATGGGCTAACTCAGAAAAATTTTCAGCATTTAAGTTGTCGCCCTCTCCAAAGTCGACATTTAACTTGAGGTTGTCACCGTTGGTTAACGTGCCCTCAAGTGACAAAGATAACCCAAAATAATTCAATTCGGTGGGCAACAAGGTATTCACAGCGACCGATGGCACTTCAATCGAGCCCACCACAATCTCCGGATACGCTGCTGTCGGATTGGTGGGATCAAAAGGGACGCTAAAGCCTTTATCGTCTAAGACATCGACTTGTAAGACGTGTGGCAACCCGGGGGTGGTCGCTTCCTGAAACGTCAGCGACAGTTGATAACCCGGCAGCAGCCGGTTTTGCAAATCGGCGTTGTTACGATCAATCGCCTCCAAGGTCACGCTCAAAGGCTGAGTGCTGTTAACATCCGTAGCCATGCCCCGAGCGACCGCCACTTGTTCACCGTAATCCAACAACAGTTCAATATGTCGCGCTGCGCCCCGCATCGGGCGCAGGTTAAAACTATCGCCCTTTTCTAGCAAATCCAAATGCTCTAACGTAAAGTTAAACCCATCCACCATCTGTGGCGCTCCGATGAGCCCCATCACCGGCTGCTCCGTGAGTGCATCCAGTTCCAAGGTCGTCGCCGGTGACGTCATCGGATAATCAAAATAACGCACCTCCCCCGTGTTGTTGTTGATCAGACGAAATTCGCCATGCGCATTGATTTGAATGACCTGCCGAGCGCCTTGCTGGGTGAACTCAGGGACTTTGTCCACCACCAGCTTATAGTTATCACCTGTAATTTGGGTGTAGTCTTCAATGGTCACTTCACCAATAAGACCGCCGCCTTCATTGTCAATATGCGGCTGCGAGCGATAGAACATCATACTCTTATGGTTGATGCCACTAAACATGGGCTTCGCCACTTGGCCACGTAGATCAAAGCCTTGCATTTGCACATCATTAAAGGCTTGTGTCAGGCCAATGGCAACCATATCCACCGCTTCAACCGCCGGACGCAACACCTCGTCGCGATAGGTGAACAAGGCTTGCAAACGCCCGCCAATGATAGAGGTATCGAGCTCTAGATTTTTTTCATCTTGCTTAATGTGCAACGTGGTGTTTTCATTGAACGATTGCCCTTGCCTGATTTCAAGTTCAATCGCAAAGTTATCCAACACGATGGGCTGGGTTCGCCCTGCAATGACATTGACATCGGCTTCGGTGAAGCCCAATATTTGGGTCGATACTTTTTGGCTCAGATCATTGAGCAAAGCGGTGCGCTCATCCAACATCCCAAAATTACTGCTGCCTCGTCCTGAAATTTCATTGTTCAAAAAAGATATACGAGCAGCATCGCTGTTAACATCGGCGACTGTTTTTTCAATTTCTTCATTGACCATTCGAAAGTGTTGATACAGCTCCCGATTAAATTGCTGAAAATTTTCAGTGACGGTCGTGGCGTTAATGAGAAAGTTTTCTCGCGCACTGATATCACTGGGTAAATCAATCATTTGGTTGGTCGATTCAAACATGACATTCATGGAGTTGGTGATTTTTTTACCCACCAGCGAAAACATTTGATCCAAGCGCTCTAAATAAGCATGTGAAGTGTTCACCAACCCATGTTGTGAATGAGCTATCC
Source organism: Shewanellaceae bacterium (assembly GCA_016779685.1). GTDB lineage: Bacteria > Pseudomonadota > Gammaproteobacteria > Enterobacterales > Shewanellaceae > UBA2521. The sequence continues at coordinate 2,703 of JADHND010000003.1, forward strand.
GCTGCTCACGTTCAGCAAACTGATCGTATGCCCGTTTCACATTGCGGATAAAGACCCCACCACCACCTTGAGCATCTAAATAATACGGGTGATTATCTCCGCTAACAAAGGGTGTCTGCTCGCCCATTTGCTTGTGATAACCATCGCTGTGAACGTTCGCGATGTTGTTGCCCACCACATTCAATTGATCTTGCGTTGTGGTTAAACCTGAACGTACAATTTCCAATAAATTTGACATACTACTATTCCCCTTCAGGGTCTTATCAAATCATTAATTCATCGAACGAATCAATTCTTCTATGACCATTGATGCTGTTTCCAAAATTTGTGCAGAGGCTTGATAGGCCTGTCGAAACCTCACCAAATCAGCTGCTTCTTCATCTAAATTAACACCAATCTTGCTGCTGACCTTGGCATCTAAAAACTGAAAAAATTCACTGGCTGATGCCAGTGACAATTTTGAAGCCGCCGTTTCTGTGCCAATTCGGGTGACCTGAGCTTCATAAAAGTCAACAAAGGTGAATCGAACCTGATCATCGGCCACATGTTGGATAGCTGGTTGATTCAGCAGGCTTTGAAATTCCGTAATATTGAGGTTGTTTTCTCGACCAAAGTCGGTTTGGTACGTAAACGTGTCGCCAGCCTCTAAAGTGTTGCTATCGATTTCAAACCGCATCCCTAGATAAGAAAAGGCATGAGGCTCAGCAAGATTATCAATGGTGGTAGGCAAAGTGATTCCCAAATCAACGCTTGGAAAATCCCCTTCAGCACCTTCACGATACAACACAGCTGCCCCTGCTTCATCAAACACTTCAACCCGCAAATGATGGTTAACCGCAGCCGCTCCCCCAGCAGGATCGACCCCTTCATCGTAAACAAACTTAACTTGATAGCCTTCCTGAATATATTTTCGTTGCAAGAAATCGCTGCGATCTATGCCTTGCATGGCCAATTTGGGGATTTGCCGATCGACGGCGGCTGCGGTGGCCGTTTCGGTAAATTCATATTGCAACCCTGAAGCCGCTGCAATCTGGTCGCCTGCCTCCAACAACACTTCTAAGTTTGCTGCCATCCCCGCAAACGGACGCACCATAAATTGATCATCACTCGCTAGTTGGGTCAGATCATCAAAGGTGAGATGAAACCCCTGATAAGCATCTTCGAGCTGATCTCCAAAGATACTTTTGCCTTGCAAATCAGCCAGATTCACCGGAAAAGTAGCCGTTGCGGGCGGATACATTACGCGGATGGTTTCTTGGGTGTGTTGATTGGTGATGTCCAATTGCAGCGAATCAGTGATGCTGGCTACGTTATTGGCGGTATCTAGCTGTAACGGTTGGTAAACACGTATATTGTACTCAGCCCCGACGACATCCCCTACATGAGAGATGTTGGGATTCAAAGCCCGCTGATACACATCGGGCATCTCATTGATCAGCACCGAACTAATTTGGGCTTGGCCTTCATTGTGATCATAGCCAAAGCTCCGCTGCGCTTGCGCCTCGGGTGGATTGATCGAACTAAACCAAGGGGTGGTGATTTGTCCATCTAAATCAAAACCCTGCTCTTGAATTTGATTTATTTTTCCCGCTAACTGGGTCGCCAGTACATCGATGTGATCGCGGGCTGGTAACAACACCTTGTCCCGGTATTCAAAGAGGCTGCTGATGCTACCGCCTAAATCTCGGTTTTCAACCTGAACTTTCGAGTGACTGAACTGAATCTCTAATTGGGACTGCTCGGGTCTAGGATTCCCTTCAATCACCTTGATGGTGGCACTATAGGTTTTCGAAACCAAGGTTTTAACGCCTCCTAGCAACACAGTCACGGCACCACTGGGATCTTCATGAGTATGAATTCCACTAAATTGATTCAATTGATGCACCAGGTGATCACGTCGATCCAACAAGTCTGGATGTTGCACCGAATTTTGAATCAAATATTGGTTAATCTGAGCCACATTAGCCAACAACTGATTCAGATTCTGTACGTTTTTATCGATTTCATCTTCCACCTTATCCGACAACAAATCAACTTGAGTGCTCATACGGACGATGTTGTCTACCACGACATGCGACTCTTGCAGCAAACTAAACCGTAAACCTTTATCTGAAGGGTATTGTTGAACATTTGACATTTTTTCACGAAAATTGTTGATCGAATCCGTTAATCGCTGACCTATGGTCGAATAGATCCCATCCATTTCGTTTAAATACTCGGTCGATTTTTGCGAATAGTGCAAATGACTTTGACTAAGGCGGCGCTCGTGCTCCAAGAACTGGACACTTTCACGCGATATATTGGTGGCATCGGCACCTAAGCCATAGAGATTACCTGTGTACAAATGCATGGAGCGCCGTTCCATTTCTGGTACTTGCTGCATGACCTTACGATGGTAATTTTCTTTGTTAACATTGGTGATATTACTTTGTGCTAGCGACAACCGACTTTGTGCGGTTAACAAGCCACTTAAACTCACATTAAGAATATTCGACATACAACAACTCCAAAAACAAGTTATGTCATGGCTTAATATTCAAGATCTGTGCCAAATGGTGCATGACAGAAGCGGCATAGTGTGGATCTTTGGACCAACCTCCTTGTTGTAACGCCTGTAAAAAATTTTTAGAGTCAGGCGCTTGCTCGAGTGCAGCTTGATACTGGGGCTTGGATTTTAACCAGGCGGCATAATCTGACAATCCCGCTTCAGCGCTGTCGTAAGCCCGAATGAGCTTAGGTTGTCGCTGAAATTGACCGGCTTGGATCACCTGCATATTGCTTTGTAAAGTCGCCCCTGTCCAAGTACTTGTTGCTGGCAATTGAAACCAATTAAAACTCGATTGCCCAGTGGCGGTGGTTGGTAATTGTCTCCCCCAATCAGTTTCCTTGGCTGCCTGTGCCACCAGCACATGCGGATCTACGCCCAACGACGTGGCTGCTTGTTGAGCCGCTGGCAACAAATCGGCAACAAATTGCAGTTTCATCGCAGCGGCGCGATCAGGTTGCGGAAACTTGGTGTCCACCAGTGTTGAAGTAGGTTGATCTACAGCAAGACCTGCAGGCGTTAAAGTGTTATCGGTGGTGAGAGGTTGCAAGTGTTCTGACCCACGCTGTCCCACTAACATGCTAGCTGGTATCACCCGCTCGTAATCTGGCGCAAGTTGCTCCACGATCAAATCAGCAATACCCAGTACATTTTGGTGAGCTAAATCTTGAACCATTTGTTGGTCATGCATGTCGCGATAGAACTTCGCATATTGACTGTTCATGGGTGAATCGGCTTCAAAATATTGGTTCGCATCCCGCATACTTTTCAACATCATCGACAAAAAAATGGTTTCAAATTGTTGTGCCGCCTTACGTAAAGCACCCTTTTCGTTGTTTAACGCGTCTTTACGTAGCTTATCTAAGTTAGCCAAATCATAAACTGAATTGGGTGCCGAGGGTGCTTTTATGTCCATGGCCAAACTCCTTTATAAAATCACCAAATCACCGTATAAAGCGCCCGCCTGCTTCAGTGCTTCCAAAATAGCGAGCACATCACTCGGTGCGGCGCCAACATCGTTCACAGCCTTGACCAATTCGTTCAGCGTCGTGCCCGGATCAAACACAAACATACTTTCGACTCGCTCCTCGACTTCGTCATCTTCATCAGGATTGGCTTGGCGATTTTGTGCTTCCTCAACAGCTGTGGCATTTTTAGCATCTGCGCCTTCGTCCACTGGCTGTTTAATGGTCACTGTGAGTGAGCCATGGGTAATCGCGGCTGGCAACAACCTCACCTCGCTGCCAACGACAATGGTTCCCGTTCTCGCGTTTACAATAATTTTTGAGGTATCAACCGCGGGATAGATTTTAATGTTTTCAAGGGTCGAAATGAAGCGAACGCGTTTGCTGGTGTCTCGTGGTGCGGTGACTTTAATCGACGTCGCATCCATAGCATGCGCCATCCCTTCACCTAAAACCGCATTGATGGCATCGGCTAAGCGTTTTGCCGTTGAAAAATCGGAATAGCGCAGATTAAAGGTCAAATGATCGCTGCTGCTAAATGGAGAAGATACGGTTTGCTCGACAATTCCGCCATTGAGAATACGACCAACTGTTGGGATTTCTTGAATACCACGACCTCCATCCGTAGCTTGTTGACTCAAACCACTGACCAAAACCGATCCCTGAGCAATCACATACACGCGCCCATCAACACCTTTTAAAAAAGTTTGCAGCAAGGTGCCTCCGCGCAAACTTTTAGCTTCACCAATAGAAGAAACGGTCACATCTAAGCGCTGCCCTACCTTGATAAAGGGCGGCATTTTGGCGTGCGCAGCCACCACCGCAACATTTTTTAATTTTGGCTTTAAACCCGAAGGTAAATTGATCCCGAAGTTTTTCAGCATAGTTTTAAAGGTTTGTTGGGTATACTCACCTTTTTCACCTGTACCAGGCAATCCCACCACCAAACCATAACCGATTAGTTGGTTGTCACGCACTCCTTCGATGTCGACCAAATCCTTAATTCGCATCAGGTTGCTCTGTGCTGAAAAACACACCAACCAACCGAGTAATAACCAACTGTATCTTCTATTCATGCTGTCTCCTAAAAAGGCCACCATTCACTCATGAAAAACGAGCTGAGCCAACCCATTTTTTGGACGTCGGCAAAGGTACCGGTACCCGAATATTCAATACGAGCATTGGCGACGCGCAATGATGTAATCGTATTATCGGTTTCGATGTCTTGCGGCCGAATCAAACCCGTGATGCGAATAAACTCTTCCCCTTGGTTGATCGTAATCCATTTCTCGCCTCGTACCACCAAATTACCATTGTTTAATACCTTCGTGATGTTAACCGAAATATCGCCCGACAAACTGTTGCTTTGATCAGCATCGGCACCGCGGGAACCTTTGAATGCATCGTTATAAGTCACTGCTAACGATGGGTATTCAGCATTGTACAAGAGTGGAGCTGCGGTTTTCCCTTCACTGTTTTTTGACATTTCATTGTTAGCGGTTTTGGTGGCTGACGTTCTTTCAATTAACTTAATGGTAATGATATCACCAACCCGATGCGCTCGAATATCTGAGTACAGCTCACTGGACTGCTGCGGCCGAAAGATAGAACCTGTGGGTCTTAGGTTGGCATGCTGACCATCCGGATAAATCGGAGCATAGAAAGGATCATCTGCAATGGGCTTAAGCTTCTTACTCATACACCCCATCAAACTTAGCCACACCACCCCTAAAATCCATATGTATTTCATGCGCCACCTATTGCCTTAAATCGTTTGATTCACAAATGACAGCATCTGGTCAACTGCCGCAATGACTTTAGCATTCATTTCGTATACCCGCTGGCTTTGAATCAAATTCACCAATTCTTCAGCCACATTCACATTCGACGTTTCCAACGAACCTTGGCGAATAGAGCCAAAACCATCCAGTGCAGCTGTCCCTTCGATGGGATTACCACTGGCGGAAGTCTCCACATACATGTTGCCCCCAATCGGCTGTAAGCCGGAAGGGTTGATAAAATCGGCGATTTCAAACAAACCAATTTCTTGCTCTGCCGCCTGCCCTGCAATTTTAACCGAGATGGCTCCCTGCGGCGATATGGTCACTGAAGTCGCATCTTCTGGAACGGTGATACCAGGCAACACCAAAAAGCCATTACCAGGCATCACCAGTTGCCCTGTGCTGTCTTTGGTAAACTGTCCTGAACGCGTATAAGCCGTGTCACCATTGGGCAATTGTACCTTAAAAAAACCATGCCCATCGATCATCACGTCAAACACTTCTTTGGTGGTGATCATTTTTCCTTGTGAAAACGATTTTTGGGTGGCCGTGACCTTACTACCCGCTCCCAGCATCAAGCCATTAGGCAAAGATGTGTTTTGCGAGCTGACGCCACCGGGTTGATTGATGGTTTGATACATCAAATCTTCAAACACGGCACGACCCTTTTTGTAACCAACTGTGCTGGCATTCGCAATGTTATTTGAGATCACCGCCACTTCAGTTTGCTGAGATTCTAATCCTGTTTTTCCAATCCATAATCCGGGATGCATAATGTACCTCTTTCGTCAATCAACGCTCATTAACTACGCATTAACTGCGTACCACTTGCTTCAATTTCTTCAGCAGTTTTTATCATTTTCACTTGCATTTCAAACTGTCGCTGCAATGAAATCATCGCCACCATTTCATTGACTGGGTTGACATTACTGCCTTCCAATGCACCAAACTCCAATTGAATATCATTGTATTCAACGGCTTCGGGTGGCACTTCTGTCAGCAACGGATCTTTTAAACGAAACATCCCATCTTCCATTTTCATCAAATTGTCAATGGGGGGATTTTGTAATTTTAATTGCCCTGCTATAGCGGTTTCAGTCGGCGCTGCGCCTCGTGGCCGGAACGTAATTTGTCCTTGCGGTGAAATTTGAAAATCTTGCAAGGGGACTGGCAACACAATCGGACCTTCCAACCCCACCATGACTTGACCGCGGTCGTTGATTAAGGTGCCGTCGTTACGTATTTTGAGCGCACCATTACGGGTCATGGCTTCGCGATTATTGCTGTCATATACCGTAAAGAAACCTTTTTCTTTGATGGCCACATCCAATTTACGCCCTGTGGTCATAATAGGACCTGGACGAAAATCAGCACGTGGGCTTTCGGTCATCGAGAACACCCGAGTCGGTAGGCCTTCGCCAAACGCTTGCATCGCACGCGCCTGCTCTAAATCGGCTTTAAACCCAACTGTTTTAGCATTGGCAAGATTGTTGGCACGAACAGCCAACGCATTCATATTTTCTTTCGCACCACTGGTGGAGATGTAGAGTAAATTGTCCACAACGCACTCCTTGTTACTTCCATTCACAACATCAACTGCTGTCTATATCAGAGCAAATGCTGTGCCAAATTGGCTTCCGTTACAACTCAATACGGCGTGACAATTTAAATTTGCAAGATTGCTTCTTGCATCGTATTTTCTGTTTCTATCATCTTCGCATTCGCTTGATAATTACGCTGTGCAATAATGAGTTCTATCAACTGCACGTTCATTTGTACATTCGATTCTTCTAAAGCCGAGGCTCGAATACGGCCAAAGCCAGTGACGCTGGCAGCTTGCCCATAAATGGCTTCGCCTGAATCAGTCGTCGCAAACCACGACGTATCTCCGACCTGCTGAAGTCCTTGCGGGTTGTTGAACTTCACCATAGCCACTCGACCAAGGGGGACATAGGTGTCATTGTCATACGTTGCTCGAATCAAACCATCTTTTTCAATGTCCACCAACGCCAATGCGCCAACCCGATTGCCATCAGCGCTCGCTTCATACACCTGAAACTTGGCATCAAACATGGTCGAATTGCTGTAGTTGATGGTCAACTGTTGCGGATCGACCCCGCCGCTCGCCACCGGTGTATCCATACTCTCTAGGGGTTCAAGCTGCATTGGGATGCCTGGGATAGCTTGATCGAGCAAGCCACGACTAGAAAACAGCGCCGCGCCGTGCCAGCGATTGCCATTGGCTAAAATTGGATAATCCGTGTCTTGCATTTGATCATGCAGCACAGTCTCGACATAATCAATTTCAGCCGTATAGGAATAATTCCAAGCTGCTGATGTACGCACGCCATTTTGGACAGGATTAATGGGCTGTCCATCCAATTCATAAAAAGTGAACATCAACGACTGGTTGTCAAAAGCATCTGGTGTTGGAGCCGGATTGGTCGCGGGGTCCACTGTAGACAAAGAACCATCACCTTCACGAATGTAACTGCCTTTAGGATCCACCAAATCAAACGAAGCATCGACACTTCGGTAGTCCATCGCCACCAATTCACCCAACTTATCTGTTTCATATTTAACAGGTCGTTCGACTGCTGGCTTAACGTAGTAGATACGCAGCATATGCTGCGTACCCAATGAGTCATAAATTGGCACCGCTGCCGCTGTGTTGTACGTTTTTGAATCTTTCGGATTAAACTCACTTAAGCGCTTGGCTTCAGAACTGTCTAAAATCGGTAAATTCAAGGATAAATTGACATTTTGCGTCGCTTCCGGCTCTCCCGATACCGTCGGAATTTGCAAGTTTTGAATCGTATCCAAATCGGTGCTGTTACCAAATTCATCTACCGCATAGGTCATTAAAAAGTCGTCAAACGCATTAACCAAAAAGTTGTTGCTGTCCAAACGATAAGCGCCTTGGCGGGTGTATTTCACATTGGCTGTGTCTTGCCCCATCGAGTTGACAAAAAAACCGTCTCCTTCAATCGCCATATCCAACACATTGTCCGTGGTTCGGGTACTGCCTTGGGCAAATTGCTGGGCAATATCGACCGTTAAACTGCCTTGTCCAGCATCCACACCCGCCTGTTCATAAATCGACTGACTGTAGGTATCCGCAAACTCAGCTCTGGAGTGCTTAAATCCAACCGAAGAAGCATTGGCTATGTTGTTCCCCGTCACATCTAAATGGTCTTGGCTCGATATCAGACCCGTTCTTGCGATTTCAAATGGCATCATTCACCTCATTAACATCTCATGTGGTTCACCATCCATGGTAAACATCTTCATGCTGTCTGCTTAGCGGATCTGTAAGATCGTTTGTTGTAATGTACCCGACACTTCCAATGTTCGTGCATTCGCTTGATAGTTACGTTGAGCGATGATCAAGTCTACTAATTGGTTACTCAAATCCACATTAGACTGCTCTAGCGACGCCGCAATGATGTCACCAAAGGTACCTGAACGCGCTTCCCCAGCAATGGCAGGCCCTGACTTCACCGCTTCTACCCAGGCGGAATCGCCGACTTTGAGCAAACCTTGCTCGTTGTTAAAGCGAGCCAGAATCACCCGCCCTAAGTTCTTGGTATCTCCATTGGTAAACGAAGCTGCAATCAAACCATCAGAACCAATGTCGAGTGTGGTCAAGCGTCCCACCGTATTGCCATCGACAATCAAGCCATTGACCTGAAACGGTGCATCGTACATAGTATTGTCAGAATAACGGATATTTAACTTCTGAGTTTGATCAGCAATCCCAAATAAGATATTGGCACCGACATCGCGCTCACTGGCAACAATCGAATCTTCAGAGACATGTGCGTTCATGTTCACAGGAATAACGGTAACCGCCGTCAGTTGAGCAGGTTCAATGCTAAATACAGGCGTGCCTTGTTGCTCTGGACTATATTTGAGATTCAATTCTGTGCCAGAATCGGTCGCTTGGGGAACCGATGTCAAGGTAGTAGCAGCGGCTGCTCCAGCGGTGATGACTTGACCATCTATTGTCAAACTTGGAAGAGGAGATGGTATTGCCCCCCCCGCATTATTATCAACGAGTGTGGCACCGACCGTCGTGGCGGTAGTGGTATCGGTTGACTCAATGACAAAACCAGAGTTTGCAGAGGCTTTAAACTTTAAATTACTACCAGCAGCAGTAGCAGCATTATTGCCTTCTGTAATAATAGCTGTTGCCAATGCATCCTTACTATTATTTAATGCGTTGGTTATGTTAACGCTAAAAGAGAGGGCTCCGACAGTGTAATTCAAGTTTAAATTATCAGCAGCAACAGTAGTAAAATCCGCTATTACATAATCATGGCGCTCGGTTGTGGCCTTAGGCGTTCCGATATTATTTATATTCGCGCTTAAATTAATGCCGTTAAAATTCCCCACGGAGGTAAAACCTGCCAAACCTGCGGCCGCCGATTCAGCTTGTTTCGCCAAATCTTGCACCGCCTCCATCCGCCCAGTGTTAGCATCAATACTAAATGAAATGCCGTTAGCCGCTAGATTATCCTTTGTCGATTGAGCGAGACTATCGTAAGCCGATTGTACCGCATTGCTAAAATCTTGGATGTTGTTCACACCATCGCCCAGGGTAACCGTGAATGAAGGCTGAAGTGCTCCTCCTCCTCCTCCTGTAACAAATGGCGTATCCGAATTGAGTGTGATGATATAGTTCACAATTTCTCCGTCACGCGGGGGAGCAAAGGATCCATTGTCTAAGGTGAGCACAGTTTCGCGCTGTTGCGTCGGCAAGGTGTTCACATCAGCATTGGCTTCCACAAACCCCATAGGTTGCAGCACCACCGGATCGGTGGGTTTGGACACCTCACGGCCAGAACGACCCATAAACAAGAACTGACAACGCCAAAAATCATGCGGTCTGTCAGGATTTGTCTGATCGCCATCAATGATATGCAGCTCTTCTGCTGTCGCCGCCGTGGCTGCATTGTCCACCGTGTTGGGGGGGACGCTGGTGGTCGCGACTTTACCTGGATAAATCCGACCCGTTCCAATTTTGGTGTTGCTGATTTCAATATCCGGAGCCGGACCCGTGCCAAAGGCGTTCATCAAGCTCATATCGGTCTCATCATTCATCAAATTTTTGGCGCGAAAAGAAAAACCGGCGACACCATCTTTGGCTTCATTCATGGGTTGAATCGGCTTGTCATCGATTTCATAAAACACAGCCCAAGCAATGCTGCTATTCAGTTCATTGCCTGGCATGTACACCTCGGAGCAATCAACCATAGCGGTTTCATTGGGATTGGTGTTGGTTTTGTTGTTCCACAACGCGCCGGTGACACCAGGCTTGATGTAGTAAGCTTTCATGGTGTGCTGGGTCCCCACCGAGTCATAAAAGATACTGGCGGTCGCGTAATTGTAGGTATCTGAATCTTTGGGATCGAATTTGCTGATCTCTTTCGCATCCGTCGGTTCGGTCAACACAGGGAAGTTAATCGATAAATCAATGTTTTCCGTGGCTTCCGGCTCGCCGACTGAAGTCGGCACTTGTACAGATTTAGCAGCCGACATCGCCAGCATCGTGGTGTTGCCCTTATCATCGACATTAAAACCTTTCAAATAATCACCAGCTGAGTTGACAATGTAATTATCTTTATTAAGTTTGAATGCCCCAGCACGGGTATATTGAAAATCGAGATCTTCTGCTTGACGGGTGGTGGCAAAAAAACCTGTGCCTTGAATCGATAAATCCAGCACCGACTTGGTTCTTTTGGTGCTACCTTGGTCAAATTGCTGCGACACATCGGCGGTGTTCGCACCTTGACCAATGGTCACGTTGACTTTTTGATAAACCCCACTGGAATAAATATCAGAGAACTCAGCTCGCGATTTTTTAAAGCCAATACTGGCTGCGTTGGCAATGTTGTTTGCCGTGACATCTAAATAAGCTTGACTGGTGTTAATCCCGGTCAGACCAATGTTAAGCGCCATAATAAACCTCCTATGATTCAGCTACGGCTAGGACATTTACAGCGATACGTATATCGTACCTTTTGCTTCTACCTATAAATCAGTTTACTTCTCATGTTTGCAACCACATTAGACCGAGTCTGGCTCTGCAACCGCCAACACATCGTCTAAATCAACCGAGTTACCCCCTTTGATATTCAGCATCGTACCCATTTCAGCATTACCTAATGAAACGCTAGATACATGGCCATACGTCGCAATCTCAAGTTGCTCAGTCCGGCCATTGATTTCCGCAACCGCTGTAAATTGATACATTCCACTGGGCATCGACTCACCCTTGTCATTGGTTCCATCCCACAAAAACTCCATGTTGCCATCCACACCTTGCGCCATGGGAATGTTAGCGATTAACTGCCCAGCGCTATCTTGCACTTGTATTTGCCGCAAGCGGCCGTTTACGGGAATATCTACCGTACCCATGCCGTATTCACCTTGCTCCACATAAGTCCGAGTAGAGGGCAACAATACTTTTTGTCCAACCAAGCTCGATGCCTGCAAAGCTTGGCTAGAAGTCATCACTGTGTTTAGATTCACAATCTCTGCTTTGAGGCTATTAATACCATCGACGGAGGCAAAGTTGGTCATTTGGCCAATCATTTCTTCGTTCTGTACAGGCTTAAAAGGATCTTGCATCGCCAATTGCTTGGTCAACAACGCGAAGAAGTCTTCTTGCGTCAGTTGATTGTGCTGTTTACTCGCTTCAACCTGATTTTCCCAGCGCAGCTTATCAATACCAGCCGAACTGTTTTGGATATCGTTGGTCGGATCAATTGGTGTGCTCATAAGTTAATCACCTCTTAAGCTTGCCCTAAAGTTAAGGTTTTCATCAACATTTGTTTTGCCGAGTCAGCGACTTGAACATTCATCTGATAACTTTTAGATGCTGAAATCATGTTCGCCATTTCTTCCATGACATTGACATTGGGTTTAAAAATGTACCCTTGTTCATTCGCCATCGGGTGGTTGGGGCGGTATTCTTGAATTATCGGCTTATCGCTTTCTACGATGGCTTTAACCTTCACACCCACACCTGAGTGGCGTCTCAGCAACGCGCGGTCGTAGATGTTTTCAAAAGCGGATTCCACCTGATGCGGTTGTTCAATTCGATATTGCTGATCATACTTATTGACCGTCGGTCCGCTGTAAGGAATCGCCGCAAAAATGGGCTCACGAGCACGATAAGTTTCATTAATACTGCTTGAAACAGAGGTCGCATTTGCGATGTTACTCGCGGTGGTGTTCAGTCGCACCGACTGTGAACTCATCCCCATCCCAGCGACATTAAAAATATTATACAAACTCATACTTTACCTCGGATTGATTTGTATAAACCGGCAAACTTTTTGCTCAAAAAGTTAAACGTAGTTTGATATTCCATGGAATTTTTGACGTAATGATTTCGCTCTGTGGCCATGTCAACGGTATTGCCATCACCTGTATCTGGTTGCAAGGGCACTCGATACTTTACGTCATACATTGGCTCTGGGGCGCTACCAAAGTGCTTATGGTTGGTTCTGAGTAAGCCCACCCCCAACATACGTTTTTTTGCATTTTCTAATGACGATGCAAAATCAATGTCTTTGGCTTTGTAATGAGGTGTATCGGCGTTGGAAATATTGCTCGCTAGAACTTCAGCACGGCGTGAGCGTATCCCTAACGTATCTTGATGAACACCTAATGCGTTTTTAAATGAAATCGCCATGAACTTCGTTACCTCAATGTATCTAACCTCACTTAGCTTGGAGCAACCTTTGTGCCAAAAAAAAAGAAACACCCTTAAAGGTGTCTCTTTTTTTTATGTTATCTTGCTAAGACACTATTTTTTCTGATAAAAAATACCTAAGCTAGAACGCTCCATGTTAAAGTCATCGCACAGCCCCGTCATCGACTCTGAGGCACCTAGGAACAGGTAACCACCAGGGTTTAAGGCGGCAGAGAACTTCCGTAAGATCTCTGATTTGGCTTTAGGTGAAAAATAAATTAAGACGTTCCGACAGAAAATAATGTCAAAGTTGCCTAGTAAAGAATAACTTTCTTGTAGGTTCTGTGATTTGAACTCAACCATCTTACGCACGTCCTCTTTGATCCTACAATCGCCATTACCCAGATCTTCAAAAAAGACCTTTTTACGTTCATCGGATAAGCCACGCGCCAGTGCTAAGCTATCATACTTACCTTCTTTAGCATGTTCCAACATCGAGGGGGATAAATCAGTTGCCAAAATACTCACTCCGCGCGATAAGCTGCCTGGGTTTTGTTTTTGGTATTCTAAAATAATCATGGCTATCGAATAGGGTTCTTGACCCGACGAACAAGCCGATGACCAGATCTTGATTGGACGATTGATGTCTTTCATTGAAGGTAGCAGTGTTTCTTTTAGGATTTCATAGGGATAGTTATCCCGAAACCACAAAGTCTCATTGGTGGTCATCACATCGACCACATCAGCTCTTAACTGCTTGTTGGTTTTATCCATCACCAGATGAATCAGACCAGAAATGTCTGCAACATCGTTTTTGTCAACTAAAGGTGCTAAGCGGCTGTTGACTAAGTACTGTTTATTATCACCTAGAACAATACCGCTGTGCTCTTCTAAAAATTTACAGAAGTTATTATAATCTTCTGGGGAAATCGAAGTACTCGCCATTTTTATCTACTCTCCTTGTACAGCTTTGAATAACAGCATCCATTTTGTTATATGCTGGATAGCGTTATTTAGATCCTTGTAACATGTCGCTAACGGCTTTCACCAGCTCATCGGGACTAAATTTGGCGATGAATCCATCCGCACCAACTTTTTTCACCATTGCTTGGTTGAAAACACCACTCAATGAGGTATGCAAGATCACCTTGATACCATTGAGCTCTTGCCTTCGATGAATTTCGGATGTCAAGGTATAGCCATCCATTTCGGGCATCTCAACATCTGATATCAACAAAGGAATTTCTTGGTAAAGAGGCCCTTCACATTCACGAGCCTGATTTAACAGATACTCAAGGGCTTCCCGGCCATTGGTGGCCGTAATCACCTCTAAATTAAGAGGTTCTAGTGACTTTTTAGCTTGCTGCAAAGCCACTTTTGAATCATCTGCCAGCAAGATCTTGTAATGCTCGTTGGCCACACCAGAGGATTCAATGATGTTCACGACGTCTTCACTTAATTCACCACTTAAAGGTGCTATTTCATGAAGTACTTTTTCGACGTCGAGAATTTCAACCAGCTCATTGTCGATCTCGGTCACCGCCGTCAAGTAAGAACTACCTGCCCCTTTTGGAGGCGGCATAATATCTTCCCAATTCATATTAATAATTCGCTCAACCGCTTCAACCAAGAAGCCTTGAGTTCGGCGATTGTACTCCGTAATAATGACGAAGCGCTCACTAAGATCTTCGAGGAGCTCACCACCAATAGCGGCATTCATATCTATAATGGATATGGTTTGATCGCGCACTTGTGCCACGCCCCGCACATATTCATGCATGCCCGGTAATCCGCGCAATGGTGGACAAGGCAGCACCTCTCTCACTTTAAAAACATTGATACCGAAACGCTGGTTACCCTTCAACCGAAACAACAGAAGTTCAAATCGGTTTTGTCCAACCAGCTGGGTACGGCTATCAACCGTATCTAGTACACTCGCCATGAATTCATACCTACCTAACACTAGGATATATGGCATATTTTTTGCTGACTCATTAAAGGCGAATCAGCGTTTGGTCAAATTTATGTCATATAAAACCTGTTATCAAAAAAAGCTCTTCCCTAAAGCTCGAAACTGGATCTCTGATGCCGTTAAAAATCTGTGCCGATTTTATAAAAAAACAATAAAATTCAATTATTTATGCTTGTTTGTTGTCTTCTTCTCATCTACGGCGTACGCACAAACACTTCGGTCTTCAGATTCTATATCGGCCGTTTCCCCCAAAGCTGAAATAGAAAATAAGATTATTGAGACAATAACCGCTACGATCGCAGTCCCCACTGATGTGAAATTGAGGGTGGTGGTCTACCCGTTTGATCCGAGGATTCAGGTTCCTCATTGTCTAAGTGGGTTTAACATTAAGTTGCCGTCACAACGTCGGGTACAACAAAGCAATCGCGTCATGGTCCAATGTGATAAGACGGCTCAAGATAGGTCTTGGCAAATGTATGTCAATACTCGGGTAGATAAAATATATCCAGCTATGGTGGCCACTAGAAACATCAACATGGGCGAAAAAATTGATGCCACCAATGTCACACGTCAGTATATCGCCGAGCGACTTTTAAGAGGCAAGCATTACAAAAATTTAAATGAAATACAAGGCGCTAGAATAAAAAGACGGCTATCTAAAGGACAGCAGGTGATTGAGCCTACTGTGTGCTATGTTTGTAAGGGAGATATGGTGAGTATCGAAGCTTTGTCCCATCATTTTAGCTTAAAAACACTTGGCAAAGCCCTCAACGATGGTAATGTTGGCGAAGTCATTCGCATTCAAAATAACCGCTCTCGCAAGGTCATTTATGCCACCGTCCGGGATGTGGGTAAAGTGGATATTAAGCTATAAAATCAATTAATGATTGATTTTTATAAAAAAAACAAAATAATGCCTTAAGTCATGGGCAAACCTTGTCGATAACCGAACAGATAGGAAGCGCATTCATGGATATTAAAGACAATGTCACCACCCGCTCCAATACACCTCAACAGCCATTATCTGAATCAGCCAGATCAACTGTAGCTAGTGAGAGCAAACAGAGTGAGCAAGGACGCGTCACCGCAACCGAATTAACCCAAGTACAGATCACCCAAGAGGCACAAGCTTTGCAAAAGTTAACCCAACAAAATACGCGCTCAATCAAGGACATAGACGAGGGGCAACTGGCTGCCATCAAAAGCGCTATTCAAGCGGGCAAATACCCATTAAACGCAGAAAAATTAGCCAACAACCTTGTCAAAATGGAAATTCAAATTAGTCAAACTTTTGAAGAAATGGAGTCCTCATGAGCACCTTAACCAACTTGTTAGAACAGCAAATTAGTGAGTTACAAGTCTTGCATCAAGTGGTTCAAGAAATCAGAACCGCTTTGCTCAATCGCGATCTTGAAAAAGTAGGCCAGCTGTCTCAAAAAGAAGAACAACTTTTAATGAACATTCAACAGTACGATGGCAACATCGCACTGCATCCGGACCACAGTAAACTTAAAGAGCCACCGTGGGATGCCCAAGTCAATACAGCCAAGACACTCTTAGAGCAATGCCGACTCATCAATCAAGCCAATCGCGAACATGTCGAGATTAATCTTGCCAGTATGAATCGCTTGCATCAATTGCTGGTCACCAATCGGCATCAGGATAGTCTTACGTATACGGAAAAAGGCCAACCGCATACCTCAG
The DNA here is from genome assembly GCA_016779685.1 of Shewanellaceae bacterium. GTDB lineage: Bacteria > Pseudomonadota > Gammaproteobacteria > Enterobacterales > Shewanellaceae > UBA2521. The sequence goes on from JADHND010000003.1 coordinate 19,372, forward strand.
CTAGCTCAGGGCAAAGTATCGAAGTTTGATCTAGATATGAATGGCTTGTCAGCGTGGGGCTTAGCCTTTTCCGCCAAGTCCCGTGCGCTTGCTGTCGCAAGTAAGCTTAAAAATATTCTACCGACTTCAGCCTTCTTTCTGGATTGAGTTGACGATAAAGATTCCATACGTTGGCAAAATCTAATTCCATTTCAACCACATAGTGCTCACCAACTTGGTAACTTTTCACCACACGAGCCCCACGGATCACACCTGATATTTTAACACTGATTTCATCGCGTTGCCCCATCCAACTGCGCACAGTCGTTTGATTTTCGATTTCTTGACCATAGACTTGTTCCAGCAATTCTCGATAGGCATCTATTTTAGATGCACGCATGGCCATCAACATTCGTTGTGCTTTGGTCGCACCAGGTTGACCTTCTAAGGGGGCATAACCCACCGCTGTCAAGATAGGAAAAGGCTTGGGCGGAATGCTCTCCCACTCAATCACTCGAGTGCCTTTTTTTTCGAGAACGGCCCATGGCCACTGATTCCATTCCCAGCTTGAACAACCAGAGATCAACAACATACCTAGCACACCTGTGCTGAACGTTCGCATCCTTGATTTAATCGTCTTCATCTTCATCAGACGCACCTACTTCATCTAATAAATAAATGGCTTGTTGGCCTTCTTCTTCATTTCGCTCCAACACCTCATCTGCATTTTCTGTTATCAAGCGCGAATAGCGAAAGAAGTTTTTCATTTCTTCCGCCCGCACATACACCTGTGCACTGGCCATCACCCGATGAGAGTGAATGTTTACAATCCGGCTGTTGATATTAATCCCTTTTATATCAGGCACCAAGGTGGTTACCAGCACCATCTGAATCTCCAATTCAGGTGCCACATGCTTCCATTCTCGACTTAACATAAACTCACCATCTTGGCTAATCTGCATATAATCACTGATATTGATATCCAAGATAAAAAATTGGTGGTTGTGCAAATCACTGATCAGTGACTGCTGTAAAAAATGACTTAACGCAATGCGCTCTTTGAAATTACTGGCCAAGACAGGTGTCGTCACCGCCATCGGCGCCCGGCTGTTTTTGAGATCGATGTTGGCAATCAGTTCTTCGGTAATACGGTACGATAAACTCTTGACAAAGTTCTTATCTTCCGGCGGTGAAGCTTCTAATACCATTAACTCATATTCATCACTGTTATCATCTGCTTCCGTAATTTCATCATCTGAAGCACAACTCCATAGCATCGGTGATAACAAGAAGATGAAAAAATAGCGCATGTTCAGTTCCTATATACAAACAAAAGCAAGGATGTCTACCAACGCTATCGACTTTTATACTAAAGACTTTAATACGCCTTGAGCTGATGAACCATGGAGAGCTGATATCTGAATAAGATTACTTAGATTTGAGAACCAAATCATTAATTTGAATATTGAGGCTTGAGGTTTCATCCATTAAATTTGCAATGGCAGTAAACTCAGTCACCGATTGAATGGTTATTTTGGCGTGACTTGGATCGGGGTTGATGGTCAATTGCGACAAACGATCGAACATGTGGCGCACCAAAATAATCTGAAAGATATCACCAACCCTTACACCATGATGACGACCGAGATTAATGACCACGCGATCATTTTGTCGAGCAATCAGCTGCCCGAGGGTCGGGCGACAAGACAGGGTTTGGTCAATGTCACTGACCACATTGTCAATGACTTTATCGATAGTACGACCGTACGTTGATTGCCAAAAAAGTTCCGTTTGTGGTTCAATCATCGCATTGCGTTCAAATTCCCATGGCACACTGTAGCTATAATCTTTTATCCAAATACGTTCGCCACTGATGCTGTGAAACAAAGTCAAACGGAGCTGAAACTCTCGCGCAGGCGTGCTTTCAAACAGCCCCATCAAATAACTCACTGTCGGCGTAATCGACATATCAATGATTTCAGGTACTAAGATGTATTGGCTATTGGTGATCTTCCCCAGCCAACTGGGAAAGCGATACCCCCTCACCTGATTGAGATTTTTTTTAAAAATAACATCAGAATCGGTATGTAATGTCGTAAAATAGCTCACAGCATCTGTCTGTATGTTTTCCGATAAGCGCTCCACAAACGCTTCTGAGAACCCAAATAAATGCCCGTAACGCAATTGCTCTTGGTGCGCAATCGTCGCCCGCGGAATCAGAATTTTAGATTTCAGAGTAGAAGATTGGCATTGATTTGCCGCTGCAACTTGGCTTAACTCAACCCGCAGTTGTACATGATATTCGTTGTCGATCCGATCTTCGCTGATCACTTCAACTCGATGCACTTCACCAGCATATTCAATTTGAGTATGCTGTTCCTGCATCAAGCCGTTTAAAACGCTCTGCTGACTGATAATTTTAAAACCAGCTTGAAATGCCGCATCGTTGACAGCTCGCTTAATGGCCTGTTCACGCGCAACTTCAATGTTGTCGTGTTGAATGATGGCTTTGCCTGTAATCTCCAGCCAATTCGCCGAGGCTGTGCTGCTTATCAACAGCATCACCAACAACAGCAGTCGCTTACTCAATGCAAACCATCCTTTTATCAAACCACTACTGTCTTCATACAAGCATGATGTGTGCCATTCTTGATTCCGAGGCAACTTGGCTCAACGCGACTTAATCACCGACCGCATAGAATCGATTAAAGTCCATCAAGTGTTGTTTAGCGTGCAAAAAATTCAGATCGGTAGGTTGCTTCACATACTGTTTATCATAAGACTCGAATGTCCCAAAATCAGAAATCACATGGATTTGAGTCGGCGATAACAAACCATAGCCATTGTATTCTGTCACTTCTAACCAAGTACGCTGAGACTTGTCAGGATGTAACCACAAGTCTTCGCCATGGCTATATTGATGTATCGAAGAGGTCACGCCCAACCAATGCTGCATCAACGTTGGTGCCACGTCATAATGACTGGTGATTTTATGAGTAGGTGGGACTGGCAGCTGCGTCAAAGGCTGTCCCATCATCACCAAAGGTATTCGCACCTGTGCATCGCTGAAGTTGCTGCCGTGTCCCCAATAGTTTTGGCGGTTGTCGTTCATCTCCTCCCCGTGATCACTTGTTAAAATCACCAAGGTATGTGTCCAAGCTTGCTGTTGTGTTAAGACGTCGTACACTTGTGCCAACAAGCTGTCTATGTAGTGCAAGCTATTTTTATACTTATTAAAAATAGGAACAGGATCTGTATCGTTACTGATATTAAAACGCGTATGGGTTGCAACCGGGGTATGGGTAGCCGGATAGTCAGGAGGTAAACAGTATGCATGAGCGGCGTCATAAAATAAAAATGAAAAAGTCGAACGACTGCGATCGCGCGTTTCATACCAGTGCCGCCATTCTTCAGTGGCTTTTTGATCACGCAGGCAAGAGTTCGCGCCTTGAGTGCGAATGCGTAAGTTCGGTACCCCTTGAAAAATCGTACGATTAAATTCTGGATATTGGAGTTGAGAGGATGCAAAAATTCCCCATTGATAACCCAAGTCTTGTAGGCGTGTCATCAATAAGGGGCGCTGCTGATGTTGTAGGACAGCATCCCAATAGCGCCCAGAAAGTCCGTAGAATAAGCCGAAAACACCATAACGAGTAGCATTGCCAGTCGAGTAATGGTTGAACCATTGTTGGTGCGGTTGCTGCGTCATTTGAGCCAGTGTCTGCGGCATAATAGCCGCTTCTAATGTATCATAGCGCCAGCCATCAATGACCAGAAACAGGATATCTAACGGCTGCTGCGGTACCTCGGTTTGTAACGCTGCGACTGGATAGTTCAATGTTTTACGCGAGACGTGGACTAATGGTTGCATCAGCCCTTGCCTGAGGTCTGGTTGAACCCAGCCATGGCGCACCAACCAAGTCTTGGCGGTGAGAGGATAATACCAGGGCAAGTATGTTTTCAACTGCATCACAGGCTGATAGTACTGAGCTTCATAGTAGGCGAATGCACCATGGCTATACAGGAGTGAACCCAACCATACGCCCAATGTTGCCAGCCCTAGCTTTGGGTGAGACGATTGATGCACTGAGGCTGACTGTCGCAAGCGCCACCAGACGACGGCATATAGGCCCCAAACCAGGAGGCAGCCGATTCCAAGTTGCCATTGCAGCAACCATGGCAACTGAATGACTTCCCCATGCCAAATAAATTGAAACACAAAACCGCTTAGATGAAACCGGTACCGTGAGAAGACCCATGCATCCAACACCACCAGCAACAAGCTCAGACTAAATAAGGATGGCAAAAACACCACCAGCCAACGTCTGGGCAAGATCCCAATCAAGAACCCACCTAAACCAGCGGTTAAGGCGGTGTACAAGCCAAAATGACTGATCCATGCCATTAACCAGACTAACCAACTGCTGCTAATACTGGCTTGCGGTGCGAGCATGAAGTAGCTTGTACCAACCAACAACACCAACATCCCATGCCAACCACACAGCCAGCTATATGCTGTCCATGAAAAAGATGTACACTGCGGTATCGATGCTTGCCGCAGGCCTCGATTTAACATCCATCATTCCTTTTAACAAATCCTTGATAGGCTAAATCGTACCACGCCCGCAAATTCTACAACAAGTTTATTTAAACGATATTCGCCGAAAGTAGCTTCTCTAATGCGGCATCATGGGCGGTGATGGATTCTAGCAATGCAAATTGATTGCGAGCACGCACTAAATTATGCTCTGGATAATGGGCTTTAAAATACACATCACCACGCAAATAGTCCGTTAGAAATCTTAATCCCAATAGATAAGGAATCAGCTTTGCGCCTAATGCCAAAGACTCAATTTCAAGCTGAGTGATGACATCACCTAACGGCGTAAGATAACCAGAAATGACACCTGACAGCATATCCATACGCATATGGATCCGATCGAGATCCAATGAATCCTCCGGTTCTCGGCACGTCATGCTGCGAACCATATCCCCAAAATCATACATTAGGTACCCTGGCATGACTGTGTCCAAATCAATAACACATAACCCCATATTGGTGGTCGCATCCATAAGCACATTGTTAATTTTGGTATCATTGTGTGTGATTCGTTGCGGCAGCCCTTTAACGACCAACAGATCAAAAGCCAAAATCAGCGTATGATGCAGATAAGCCCAATCCAAAGTAGCGCTGGCTTGCTCCTGACGCATCGGATCGGCTTGCTGCTTAGCCGCTTCTAGCTGTTCAAAACGAACGTGGATGTTATGAAAATCCGGTATAAGAGGCTTCAGCTGCTTCGGATCGGTATCAAAAAAAGCACGATTAAAAGCGCCAAAGGCTCTGGCTGCTTCATAGGCTTGTTCAACCTTCGTCACGGTTTCTAACGTCAATGCATTTTGTTTAAAGTCAAAAGCACGCCAAGCGCCCCAGGTGGCGTCTTCAACCCAACATTGGCCCATACGACTGGGTAATATATTGAGCACATCATAACCATAACCACTGGCTTGTTTGAGGAGATGCAAATGATTGACGACAAAATTTAAATTCGCCATGAGCGCCGCCGTATCGGGGAAGACTTGGGTGTTCATTTGTTGTAACACCACTGGCCGCTGCCCGTTGGCTAAAAATGTCTGATGAATGTGTCCTTGACCGAGAGGCTTCGGCGTAAAGTCATCTGCCAACCCATAAGCTTGACACAGCCATTGAATCAATTCTGTTTGCAACTTAAGACACTCCTTACCTGCACCCATTTCAACCTTTATTGACAGCAACCATTGTGCCAGTTACTCAGAGAACGCTCGCCTTTATTTTTGCACCTAGAAAAAAATTTGCTATGTTTAAAAAAGTAAACATAAAGGAATATTATCATGGAAGCAACCAAACAAGCTGAATTTACATTCAACGGTGAACTCAACGCAAACAGCGTTCCGTCTAATCAGCCGACGCCTACTTTAGCCGCGCAAATCAGCCAGATACAACAAACGCTGGCCTCCAAAGCCAAAGCACAAGAACAACAGCTGGAGGCTACGTATCTATCACAACAACATATCAACAACACGGTGACCCAAATTGAACAAAAGATTCAGCACAATTTGAGTAGCTTAACCTATCAACTGGATCATTTTAACGAAGCAGTCTTGATCAGCATGGTAAGCATCGTGCTGTTGACGATCTGCACCACAGTTCTGATGACTTCTGTCTGGCAGCGTGTTACCTCGAAACGCATTCAACATACGATTAGGGACGCGGTTGCAGTCGCAATTAAGCAACACCCCAAGGCTATGGACATCGATGCAACCTCAGCAGAAGTTGAGCAAATCATGCAGACGATGCAGGCTGGCGAGAAGACCCAACCAACCGCTGTTGCTAGCTAAGATGCCGATTCCAGCTCGACCGTATCGACAACCCTCACAGACGCTTTAGTGCTGTCGGTGCGCTCTATTTCGGAGACAGTGTCCTCTGAGTGTAATGCCGCATTCGACTTAGGCTTCTTATGCTGTAAAACTTGCAGGAGCATCTGTTTAGATTGCGCTAAGAAAACACTCATATCTTCAGCCAATTTAGGCTCGATTTCCAGCTCAGAGGCCTGCAACAACGATTGGATACCGTCGGCGATATCAAGCATCTTATCGTATTCATCAGCTTCTTTCTTATTCGTCGTTATCAAAATGTCGACTCCATTTCTTATAACGGCATAACGGTTTTCAACAGCCATGAAAGCTCCTTTATCCCTTGGGTGAAAGCGCAAAGTAGTTATGGTGAGGCTAAACAACAACCATCA
>JADHND010000119.1 GCA_016779685.1 Shewanellaceae bacterium
AAGGTTTTTCCAGTGATGCGCTTGAGTAAGGCCTCATATCGTTCAGGATTTTTTAAGATGCGCTCGACCAACTCAGTGAGACTTTCTGCATCTTGCAGCAGCTTATTTCTCTTTGCCAGAAGAAAGAATTCTTCCGTTGAATACAGGGGGTGCATGTCCAGCTTATTGAGAGCAAACACTTCACGATCAAACTCATGGAGCATCTGATGAAATCCTTGGACTTCATCAAGCAGTTTCTGCTCACCACCGATAAAACCACATTGACTGATACTGGATAGATTGCCGTTGACTTGTCCTTTAAATTCCATCAGTTCGTCCAAAAATTTTGGATCAATAACGCCTTGCGCTTTGCTGTCTTCTGCTATTCGGGCAATGGCTTGATATTTCTTTTCTAAAGATTTGACAGCCGAGGTAAACCCATCTTCGATGTCGGTACTAAAGCGTTTCAAGATCGTGACGGTCTCATCTTTGATGCGGCTCGCTTGGACGAGGAGTTCATCGAGCTCAGCTTTGTTAAAGACGAGCTCACCCAGTTCATTTTTAATAGGGAGTTGTTGCTCAAAAGCTTCTAATTTACTTAAGGTTTGCATGATATCATGGGTATCAGTCAAATCTTTGCTAAAAGTAAGATTCATCGTTGCATTGCGTTTGATAACGCGACTAAAGTCTTGCAAATCATCATAAAGCGCTATTTGATCAGCTATTGGGAGTGTGCCTTCGGCAAGCTGCTTAACTTTTCCATCTATTTCCAAATAAAGCTCAGTGATTTCATTGAGGCTCATCTCAATGTCTTTTTGGGCAACAGCAACAGCGCGATAACTGACTTGTCCCGCATTTCTGAAAATTTCTTCGGCTTGTTCCACCAGATAGACTAAATCATCAACAGCGAGATTGAAATGTCTGATATTTTCAATCTCACTGGTTGTCAGCCCTTTATGCAACATGATCGATTTCATGAATCCATTTAAAGGACGTAAATGACTGAAATTAGGATGAAAGTGAACCGATCCATGATGCTGTTTATCGGGAATACCCTGCACCGGATTTTCATCTAAATAATAATAGGTTGGGACTTTGCTGTCATTGGCATCGTTCTGAACCAACTTCTCAACTTTTGGGGTGTTATCGACATCCCCCTGTTCTATCCGGTCTTCATCAACGGCTTCGTCTACAGGTTCATCCGCATATAAAACAGAAGAAAAACATATGCATAGAATGTACAGGACATTCAATCTTAAACCGATGATAGAGGATTTCATGCAATATTCACTAGGTTAAATTATTGAATTCTTACCTTTGAGTATCGGCTGCCCACTCATTTTATGAGTAAATTTTGACCTTCTTGCCAACCCTAAACCCAGAACATCCATGATATTTAAGTTGAATCAATCTTCAAGGCGATTGCATGATCAAAAAACGATATACGGAAGAACACATCATAAAAGCGATGAAGTAGCAGCACGATGCCTCCCAAATGACCAAGATAAATAAAGATATCATTCAAACCATCGCCGCAGCACTGAAGATAGATTTATCTCCAAAACAAATCGCGGCCAGAGCCAAGTTAGACAATCTCAGCCAAGCTATCGGCATGCATACCATTGAATGCTTAATTCGCGCTCGTTGATAAAATATTGCTAGAAAAAATTGAGCATTAAGCGCTATTTTTCACAATAGGTACTAAAGTAATTTATTGATGACTATTAAATTATGCGATGAGTGAGCAACAAACGAAACATTCATTTATTCATGGAGACACCGTATGAAACTGATTCAACTGAGTCTTATTGTTGTAACATCTATAGGACTTCAAGCTTGTGGAGATGAGGCTAGTGAGGTCTCTGCGTCTGCATCTACCCCGACAAATCTCACCTACATTAGTGACTATGCAGAGTTTATCGACGGGCATTCTTCGACTTATGGTCTGCATATGACCGCCAGTGATGACGGTCAATTTGTCGCTGTGAGTACACCGCAAGGCACGAATAATTGTAATGACAATATCGTCACGGATCCATCGACATGTACCAATACATCACCCGTTATTTCAGGCGCGGTTCATATGTATCAACGTGACGTTGATACCAAGCCCATTCTATTATTAAAACCTAACCAATCTCTGACGAATGCCGCTAAATTTGGTCACAGGGTCTCTATGACAGCTGATGGTATGTGGCTAGCTGTGGCAGCACCTTTTGATTCATTAACAGGTGTTAATTGTGTGGGCATTGTTAGAGATTATAAGCTTAATTGCACAGGTGTTGCCACTACTGGTCAAGATGGCTATGACGCTGGTGCAATCTACCTCTTCAAACGAGACAACGCTAATACATCATGGGTATTACATCAAATCATCAAACATGAACATGCACAAGATTCTGCTTTTAAAGGATATGCATTTGGAGATGAAATCGCATTTTCAAAAGATGGCACGACATTCGTTGTGGGGCGTAAGAATGAGAATCTACCTACAGCTACAGGGGTAACCTCGACCACTCAACCGACCACGGTTTCGTCTACTGCCTTCGATTATGGAATCGTTTATGTCTATTTGTTTGACCCATCACTAGGCATTATGAAATTTAAACAGACGGCTACCAGTGACCAAACGAAAAAAATGGGGCAGTGGCTTCATAGCCTTGAATCTGACATCTTGGTGAGCTCGAGTAAATCAATAAGCTTGGTCAATGCAAGTTCTTCTGGAATGCTGCAACTTATATCTACCGATGATGATGATGTTCTTAAAAATTTGCCCGTCACATTCGACGATACCAATGAAATGATCTATCGACATGGTAAATTATACATCGGTGTTCCAACGATCAACTCAGATTGTGTGGGTGTCATCAATGCCAATCATTTGCCCGATGGTAAAACAACCGTTCAGGCATGTCTCAATAACGATGGTTCTGCAGCTGATAGTGGCGCAGTTTTGGTTTATGAATTCCCTACAGATGAAAATGGCGCTGTTCAACCAACGCTGACCGAAATCTTGCTCCAGGAGACACCGACCGCAAACAACAAATTTGGTCGTTCCTTGACGCTGAGTGAGGATGGTAAGCAATTGTTTATCGGCCATAATGACGACAAGGATTGTACTGGGATCATCAAATCGTTTGATGATGATTGCGCCAATCCCGCCTCAGTTCCCAATGTCGGTGCTATTCAGCAATATACTCGAACTGACGGCACTTGGACAAAAACTGATTTGATTAAACCTACCAGCATCCAATCAGGCACAGCTGCCTATTTTGGTGATCATCTCAAAGCGTTCCAATTCAAAAACCAATTTTTCTTCAGCAGTGCGCTGAGTAACCATTGTCCTGGAATGACGAATAAAGACGTAGATCCATGTCTTGACGCAGATAAAAATTCCGCGATAAATGGGTTAATCACCCATTATGAAATTCAATAACAACTAAGCTGACAACCCAAAAAAAACCGCCAATTTGGCGGTTTTTTTTGTTGCAACTGATGTGAACGTTCGTAAGAAAAATTTATTTTACTTGTTAATCGTTTAAGTTTATTTTGTCTATAAGTTTGATCAAGGTATTTTTGTAAAACTTCAAGAACGTCTTCTGTCTTGCCGTTATTTTGTATGTGCGCTTTTGAATTTTGATGCGTACTCAGCTTGATGGCATCAATTAGGATGTTAAAATTATCGACGGAGAAAAGGGAGGTAAGCAGGCGGAAAACATATTCCTAATCGGGTTGATATGGTTGAAATTTTGAGTCAAGTTCAAAAATTCGCTCGACAAAAATACCAAAAAAAATCTTTATACCGAATGAAAGTATGATTCCACCTTCAGGCAAAGTCATCGATGAACAAGGGTTAATGTATATGGTTGCTGATGTTTTATATTTATGCTTGTCATTCAAGGTGAGTATGGTAAATTAAATGGAAGCCATCTTCCTAATATGAATAGAATGGACACAAAAAATGAACGCAAGGCTGCTACGTTGCTTTTTTTTAAATACTCTGGTTGGAATCACTTTTTTTGGCTGCACCATGCCCTTGTTGGCGCAAACTTGTGCGCGGCCTGAACCTGTCAGCGAGCTGGATGATGCGCCTCTGACTGCCCGTTATACTGCTGAGAACGTCTTTGATGACATAGATAAAGCGGGGGTTTTGCCCCATGTTTCAGCCTCGGATATAGCACTGACCACCGAAGAATCTGGTGCCTTCATGCACTATTTAGGGCGTTATGGAGCCTATCTAGGCCGTGGTTTAGCGGCGGTCACGCCTGTGTTCGATGCTATGATGCTCGCCGACTGGACCACTCAAATCATTCACACCGTACAAGATCCGAAGCATGATGTATACGACGATTGGGCGGCAGCCTTGTATTTGATTCCGGGAGTCGCCGGGGTGGCTGAACTCGCCGCGCAACGTCATCATTTGCATCAAGCCTTGGCCACCAAACTGCATGATTTAAATGCTGCTAAAGCCTATCCGGTCACTGACAACAGCCGCCAAGCCAATGTGTATCGGGTGCAAATAGAAGCGGGCTTCAATATGCTCACGCAAATGCGACAAGATCATCAATTTGAGCAGCAATGGGCGTGGTTGCAATTGACTCAAGGTGCTTACCAAAATTGGCATCAGCACCTGCAAACTTGGGTTGAGCAACAAATGACTCAGCTCACTGAACCGTATGAAGCACATCTGTACGCCCAATTGTATCGAGCGCCTTATGGGCTAGGGCAGCAACTGGCGTTACGCGAATACCCTGCGGCTTGTGATGCGCGGTTGTTGCAAGTCAATATAAATCCTAGCCTGTATCCGGCGATACGGCGCCAATTGCATACTTGTTTAGACACCATCAACCGCAACCTTTTACATCCTATTTTAGATGTCATCCAAGGTGAGCATCCTCATGTCAATCTCCAAACTTGGTCGACCTTGGCACAGCAACATCGAACCGGTTTTAATGCCATTGCCATGGCGGCGAATCAAGCCGAACGAACTTGGTGGCAGCGTTGGCCTCAGCAGTCTAGACAAAGGCTCTCGCTGCAAGGGTGGGCACAACATTGGCACGCCAGCTTAACGCCTGTCGTCAATCGTCTAAAAAATTTGATCCTCCGGCACTGGTTAGCTAATACCTTTGCTGACGTGCCCTTACATCACATCAGTATCGATGTTGAGCAGCATACGGTTGCTTTGTTGGATGAGCAGTGGTGTTCACCGCAATTTCATCAAAGTCGTTGGTATCGGATTAAAGGGATGGCGACGACTTGTCGCATCATGGATCAAGTGACGAGTTGGTTTGCTCCCGCCGATGTCATTCAATTTGATCCGCAAAAATCCCGCTTATGGCAACAGCTAGAGCGCTTGATGACCGCACCACCGCTTCAGATTGATATGAACATG
>JADHND010000120.1 GCA_016779685.1 Shewanellaceae bacterium
GCATGTGAAAAGCGGCGGTGGTGATACGTTGTAGATGAAGTAAACTAGCACATGGATACGGGTGCTCTTGATGAGGAATCAAACACACCACTCCAGAGTCTACCTTGGGAGGCGGTACAAAAGCGGATGGTGGGACTTCAAGAATAGGAACAACTTGACAAAAATATTGAGTCATCACCGATAAGCGGCCGTAGTTTTTGTGGTTTGGTGCCGCACTTAAGCGCAAGACCACTTCTTTCTGTAACATGAAATGCATGCTGCTGATGTGCTTGGCGTAGTCAAATAGATGGAACATCAGTGGCGTTGAAATATTGTAGGGTAGGTTGCCGAATATCTTCATTTTTTTATCAGGTTCGATCAGCGTCGAAAAATCAAACTTCAAGGCGTCACCGGGGTGAATAATCAATTTATGTTGTAGTGTCGGATGATGTTCCAAGCGCTCAATGAGATCCCGATCCAGTTCAACTACATGTAGTTTATCGATGCTGGCACAGGCAGGCTCAGTGAGTGCCCCAAGTCCAGGTCCAATTTCAACCATGGTGTGAGCTGAATCTGGTGCAATGGCATCAACGATACGATGAATGATGTACTGATCCTGTAAAAAGTTTTGACCGAAGCGTTTTCTGGCATGATGCCCTTGATGTTTCTTATGTTGCATGTTGACTCTTCACTAATGTTAGCGCTTGTTCCACTGCGCATTGTAAACTATTGGCACTCGCTTGATTGGTGCCAGCAAGTGTTAAGGCAGTGCCATGATCGACTGAAGTACGAATATAGGGCAGTCCTAAAGTGATGTTAACCGCCTCCCCGAACCCTTGAGCTTTCAGAACGGGTAAGCCTTGATCATGGTACATGGCCAGTATGGTATCGGCAGCCGCAAGATAAGCGGGCTGAAAGATGGTATCGGCTGGTAAGGAGCCGACTAAATCGAATCCTTGTGCATTTAATTGACACAAGGTGGGGTTGATAACATCGATTTCTTCTCGACCTAGATGGCCGTCTTCACCAGCGTGTGGATTGAGTCCACACACATAAATTTTAGGTTTCGGTATTCCAAATTGTTCACGTAGTGCTCGATTTAAAATCTGGATGACCCCAGTCAGTCGGGTCGTGGTGATGGCCGCTGGCACACCACTCAGCGGTAGATGGGTGGTCACCAATGCAACCCGTAGATCAGGTGTTGCTAACATCATGACCACTTGATTGCAGCCTGCATCCGCAGCCAAGAATTCGGTATGACCCGTAAATGGAATCCCCGCCTCGTTGATGATGCCTTTGTGGACGGGGGCTGTGACTAAAGCATCAAACATTTTATTGCGCGCACCTTCAGCGGCTGTTTGCAATGTTTGTAAGACGTAGTCACTGTTGGCTGGGTTTAATTGGCCGGGTATGACGGCTTCAGGACAGGGAATATGCCTGACAGTGATGCCACCCGCCAAGTGAGGCTGAATAGACTTCGCATCAAAAGGACGCAGGCTTAAGGGCAAGCCTAATTGATCAGCCCGCTGCTGTAATAGGGTCGCATCAGCCACAACTGTCAGCGCAGCTGGCCAAGGTTTTTGGGCCAGCTTAACGATTAAATCAGGGCCGATTCCAGCGGGCTCGCCGGCGGTGATGACTAGATGAGGGGGCATCGTTTAGGCATCTGGTTGAATCGGTTCAATGTATTTGACAAAGGCTTTTAAACGCAACTCATGTAGCCAAAGCTGAAGCTCGTCCATATATTGACGTTGGAACAACATTTGCCGAGCTTGGTTGCGATGCATTTGATTCATTTGATCGAATGTTTTCTTTTCCTGCACTTGAACGATATGCCAACCATGCACGGTTTTAAAGGGTTGGCTCAAAGCGCCTACTTTAAGTTGCTTGAGCTGTTTCGCAAACTCAGGTACGTAGACATTTGGATCACTCAAGGGTAACTGCCCACCTTGATGGCTACTCGCTGGATCTTGAGAGTGCTCTTTCGCGTAGATTGCAAATAACTTGGGATCAGCTTGAATATTTTTGAGCCATGTTTGCAGTTTGCGCTGCGCTTGTTGGTCATTTAAGATGGGTGATTTTTTGAGCAAAATATGACGGCAGCGCACTTGTTCTTGATAGACATGTTGTTGCCCTTGAATATCTAATATTTTAATGAGATGAAAACCCGAGCTGCTCTTCAAGGGACCAATGATGGTATTGGGTTGATTTTTTTTGATGGATTCCTTGAACAGCGAAGGCATGGCATGAATGTCCATATAATCCCATTCTCCACCTTGTTTAGCTTCGGCACCATCGGAATGGTTCATCGCCAATGTTTTAAAATCAGCACCTTGGTCTAATTGCTGTTTAAGTTCTTCTGCATGTTGTTTTGAAGCATTGATATCGGTATTGGTGGCGTGCATAGGGGTGCTAATTAAAATATGGGCAATACGATATTTGACTTTTTGGGTATTAGCTTGTTCTATGCTGGCTACCAAAGTATCGATGGCGGCTTCTGAGATAGTAATTTTAGACAGCATTCTGGCACGTTGAATATAAGCAATCAGCATTTGTTGCCGGAGTTCTTCTCGGTAAGTTGCAAATGGCTGCCCCGATGGCGTCATGGTGTTTCGTAGCTGCTCTAATGTGAGGTTTTTTTGTTGCGCTTGTTTTTCAAGCGCGTGATCCAATTGCAGATCACTGATGGTTAAACTCCTGCTTTTGGCAAGCGCTAACTGGAGCTTATCGGTAATCAAACGTTCTTGTACCTGTTTGATCAAAGCTTGTTCATTGAGTTGTTCTGATTCCGCTTGTTGCTTAATCTGTAGCACTGCCCTATCTATTTCACTTTGGAGAATAATCTGATCGTTGACAATAATGGCGGCACGGTCAATGGGGGTTGCTTGGAGCGTCATGCTCAATAAACAAAACAAGAGTAAGTAGCGTTTCAATGACATAGTCTATCCCGTAGTTAGTGAATCGATGTCGCACATCCCATTGCATATTACTGTTGTAAGTAGATGGGTTCACGATAATTAAAAATACCTTGGTTTAAGCGACTTTTTAGATCTTGATGGCGACTGCTGCTAAACGGTAAGTAAAATGAAAATTCAAAGTTTTGATCAAATTGACCATCCGGCAACCATGTTTTATGCGCTTCATCGTATTCAGTGCTTAGTTGTTGAGAAAAGCTTAATGCTACCCCCCAACAGCAGGCATTATATTGTACACCTAAGCGTCTTTCAACGGAACGTTTTTTTATGTGATCATAATAAAAGTTGCCATGTATTTGGAAATTTTCACCGATGGGAAATAAAAAACGAAAACCAGTTTGATTGATTTGTTTGCTGGCGGCGCTGGCAAATTTAAAGCGATGGCTCAGCTGTGTGTATATTTGCTCTGATTGATAGCTTAGGTAGGAGGCTATTTGTTTATTTTTCCGGTGGTGCACATCATATAACCACTCACTTTCAAGATGCCAATCTTGCCAAGGTTGCATACTCAAACCCACCACGAAAGGAGAGCTGGAGGGCATGTTGTTAAGCGTCTGATCGCTGCTGCTCATGTTGAAATCATCCCGTTCTGTTCGTGATGGTGTCATATAGATGATTTGACCGAGACTCAGCTTAGCGATTTCTCCTATGCTAGATTGGAGTACGCGAGATGAAAGACCAAGCGTCACTTGATTGATATCAGCAAGCCTATCTAAGCCAGCATAGCGCCGCTCACGAAACAGCAAATATATATCTTCCGATAGTAGAGACGTATCGTAGCGTCGAATGGAGCGTTGATCACGATAGGGAACATATAGGTATTGTAGTTGCGGCTCAAGCGTTTGGGTTAAGGGTTGATCAAGCCAAGAGACTGGACGTTCGAATCTTAACTGGGCATTGACCTTGAATTGTGGTACGAAGCGATGATGAATCGTTTTTTCTGTCTCAAATTGTTGCTGATAGTAGGTATGCATGAGCTTCACAGAACTGATCAAGCTTCCTTCAGGTGCGACTAAAGGCCAGGAGAGTTGGAAGCTAGAATGCATGCGCCAGGCCTGTTCATTCGAATGATTGCGTTTGATAAACTGAGAGGTGTTATGGGTTAGCTGTACATCGAATAGGTCGAGCCACTGATAAGACTGGTATTCCGCACGGACTTCAGGGAACACTTGATAAGGGGAGGGCAACGTGTGATCCAACAGTTTGATGTCTTTTAAATGAGCAGCAAGGTGCCATTGTTCACTACGATAGGTTAAATGACCGTAGCGATTTATTTGAGTTGTGTGTTTGTTTTGGATATCGGATAAGTGTTCGCGAAAATAATTGCCATCAGACACATTCTGAAATTGTAGCATGCCCGTCCAATGATCCCCACTTTGATAACGATGTTGCAGTAAATAAGCATATCGTTGTTGATTAAATTCAGCATCTTCATGAATATATTCACCTTGGATACGCCCTTGTTGATAAGGAGTGAGATAGCGCAATTCATTCTTTAACAAGGTGCCACGGTTCGATAGGTTGGGGGTGAATGTATTGTCGATTTGAGGTGCGATGTTCCAATAAATAGGCATATCGAGCCGCAGCTGTCGGTTATGAAAATTGACTCGAGGCATTAACAAACCGGACTGTCGATTTTTATTAAGCGAAATTTGAGCATAGGGGAGCTTGAACACTGGCACATCGTAAATTTTAATCGTAGGTTCTTTGAAAGTCGCCAGTTGTTTGTCCTGTGAGTACGTAATCGCTTGAGATGAAACTGACCAAGTTTTATTGTGGTCAGGGCACTGGGTGAAACTGGCGTTGATCATGGAGACTTTTTTTTGGGGACTGATGCTGATACTGTCTGAATAACCATGACTTTTTTGGTCGGGTAACCAGTAACGCGTATCTTGTATTTGACACGCTTTGGTGGTTAAATTGGCCTTTACAGCGCTGGCTTGCAGCACCAATCCAGCGCTGTAAAAGCTGAGATGCCCCTCCGCCTCAATGATGCGCTCGGGTTGATAAAAAAGAGCCTTATCCGCTAAAATAAGTTGCCGATCTTGGGCGACCACCACTTGACCTTCAAATTGGGCGGTTTGATTGAGATTAATTTCCATTTGCTGTGCCTTAATGACCAGCTGCTTAGGCTCGTCTTCAAGCGCTTCAGAGGTTTGGAGAGCAGGCCGATTGCCGGCGCAAGGGATATCTGAAGCGAGCACGCTGGCTGGGTTCAAGCAAAACAGGCCTAGGAACATCAGAAAAAGTTTTAAGCAACGCATAGATAAATGAACAGTCCTTCGTTATTATCTTTATTAAGAGGGAGCAGCATCTTGCACCTAGCTGACCCAGTTGACAACGGCTATCATAAAACAATTTGAGTCAAATCGCTATG
>JADHND010000121.1 GCA_016779685.1 Shewanellaceae bacterium
GTTTTTTTTGCATTAAAAAACCTTTTTTCTATGTATGCGTACATAAGCATCATAAATGCATCTGTTTGATTTTGTTTTTTTGCTATGTTAGTTTCTAAGAGTACATACGTAGCAACGTACAAAAATCTAAGCATGACATCGAATGTTCATTCCGACAAAAAAGAATCTTCAAATTGTGATGTTGTGCAGGCAAATAAACATGCCCGAGCTCTTTAACAATTTAATTTAAAAAAAAATCCCCAAAAAGGGGACTTTTAACCATTCACGCATATTTTATCGATTGATTGGTGACATCAACTGTATCCAATAAAATTTGTTGTTCGTCCTTGTTGTTCTACACCAGTGCCACCAAACACCCCTTAAAACATGAATTTAAAGATTCATATCATCACGCTTCATTTGTTTAAGTTGATGCTGCTTTGAATCTCCTAAATAATTGTCAATCAAATGGTAGAGAACCTGTATCATCGGAACTCTTTCATCTCTTTCGAGCGACATTTCAAACGCAGCCCGATCCAGTGTTTTTTTGTATTCTTCTTTCATTTTGATGGTGATGTTTTTTTGCATCTGTTTCACTCCCTGTGGAATTGATATTAAAATTTATTTTGAAATTGATTGGTTGACTCACCATCGTCGGTTAATGACCATATATACCACCTTTAAGTTATAAATCGAAAACAACAGCACTCACGTGTTCGCAAACACTGAGGCACTGCATTGATTGTGTTGGCACATGAACAAGCGTCCTTTGGGTAGGACAGCAACAGGGTAGGGTGGGCACATAGGACAACTTGAAACATCGCACTGATTCGGACTTATTTACCTTCAAAGTTCATTTCTTTTTTAATGATGGCTTTAGCATCATCCATACAGTGATCCACCATGGTTTGTAGAATACGGGTCATCGGTACCCGTTCATCAAAATAAGTTGAGAGTTCATAAGAAGCACGCTCAAGCTCTTTCTTGATCCCCATGTTGATTTGTATGTTTGTAAACTTTTTCTTTACAACTTCTGACATAAATTAATATCCTGATTTTTTGAGGGTTTTTACATAATTATTGATGAAGCAAGACAAACTTGCTTATTTAATTTGTTACTTGGTTAATTTGTTATTCATTTTACACCGTTATGCGCAACATAACATCAACCGCACCCATCTCAAACGTCGTTTATCAGGGGTGCATCACCTCGACCTACGGGTCTTCTTTTGGAAAAGGAGTGTCATCGATGACATTAAAATTTAAAAAAAACAAGCGTCACCAACATCTGTGTGATCAAATATATACCTGGTTGGTGAATGATTTATCCAACTACGGGGTTGTCCATGTCGATGTCTTTGCATGGTGTCCTGAGACGCAGCGATTCAACATGGCTTCCTGTAACGTCCACTGGGCGATCCATTGCCATGAGCAGAACCAACAAACCTTAACCCAATCTTGGGGCGAAGAGGCGCTCTTTTGGCTGCCCAGCAACGCCCCCTTGGCCAAGGCATGGGCATTTTGGCATGGCAGCGGCCAGTCGTTGCTGTGGCGCCAACATGATCAGGTCTTCCACTTGGTGTTTCGGGATTGGCATGAAGCCATGCCATGGTTCTCTTGTTTGGAGCGCACCTTAGCCCATGGCCGCTATTTGATAGCTCAGCACGGCAAATACATCAAGCCACATCAAATGCCTTGGTTCAGCGCCGATTGGTTCTCAGGCTGGAGCCAGCCTCCCTCAATCGATGTCCCCAGTTGCCATTACCAAAAAGGAGAATTTGCGGGACTCATGCTCACCGCCAAGGAACAGATGCATTTGGATTATTTGGCCTTGGGATTCACTTACAAAGAGATTGCGTACCGGCGAGGCGTTTCAAACACGGCGGTACAGATGATCTACGCCAACATCAAACGTAAAATCAACGCACCCAAGCTTTCCAACAGTCAACTGCTGATACGGTTACGGGATTATGGCTTCGTGCCCTTGGTGGGAGGTGATCTATGTTTGAACCACTAAATAAAGTCAGGCACCCAACAAACAGAGAGAACAAAGGTGCTGGAGATAGGGTTTCAACACCTATGGTTTGGGTATTGGTGTTGCTCATCGGCGTGAATGCTGGCTTGGGCTTAGCTCTCTACCATACTCAACAGGCTTTGACTCACATCAAGGTACGGGAAGCACACACTTTCGATGAGAACACCAATCTGCTGCGTGAACTGTACCAGTGCGAAAGCAACAACACGCTGCCACATGCCTGATGCTTCATTCAGCAACAAAGTTCAAACCAACAACAGGAGCTCTTGGGAAGTTTAAACTGCTGTTGACTTGGAACAAGTGCCTATTCTACGGCTTATTGACAGCGTTTGTCATCTGTCTCATAGGTGTTTTTTTCTGATTGTTGGTTACTTCGTTGTTTTTATTTGAAATATTTTTTTAATTTCCACTACACATATTAGTCATATTTAATTTATTTTTTTACATTTCTTTAAAGAAGGACAGAAACATGCTTATTTTAACCCGCCGTATCGGCGAAACCATCGTCATTGGCGACAACCTCATCAAAGTCAGCATCGCCAGCGTGCAAGGCAATCAAGTGCGACTGTGCATCGATGCACCACGAGAAATCAGCGTCGATAGAGAAGAAATCCATTTGCGGAAACAGCAGGGGATCCCAAAGCAGCCAGCGTAATACGTACCGCCTATAACGCTATCACAACCATCTCATCACCAGATAAACAACAAACAGGAACGGATCCTTGCGGGTTCGTTTCTGTTTTATGTCTGGATGATCGGTTGACGAGGAGGATGAAAATTGAGGACTAGGCCAATCTATGGATGAAATTACAAATAATGATGCGAAGGAATCTCTGTTATTCGAGATATAAAGAGTTTACCAACCATAGTGCTGTAGAGTATACTTGAATCATTGGCTGGGAAGAGCTACCTAATTCAACTTACAGAGCGATGGGAGTACCACTCTAACCTAGCGACTGGTGAAACTGTTTGGTTCTTTAACTCTACAATGAATCCATTGGTACAATTCTAAAGAAAGAAGACGCTTGAAGCGTCTTTTTGCTTTTCTAGTGTCTCAAAAATATGCCAAGCCACGTATCATCGTTTTGAAACAGAAATTAAGCCTAACAAGATAGCAACTGTTTAGAAGGGAAGAAGTTTAGAGAAGCATATATTCGCTTCCGTGACACTTCCTATCAAGAAATAACGATTTGTTAAAGAAGACACTTTATGAGTGTGATCTAAACGTTTTTAGGCCTCCTTTCCTAGCAGGGGTTTTATAGGAGATATATTTGAGCTTACTGCCTTGAATGAATCGGTTAGGCTTATCATTGAACAGGCGTTGAGGTGAGCTTCGTCTTGGTCATTGCCATCGGGTTTACCATGCGCTCATCAGAAAAGAATTCATGCTTATTTTAACTCGCCGTATCGGCGCAATCTTCGTCAATAGCGACAGCAACAATCTGTCTTGTTGTTTTAATCAGAAACTATAAGTTTAAACGATTCAATTGAGTTTATGGGTTCTCTCAATCTATCCATGTTTTCAGTTGTATATGATTTGGGGCAGGTGATTTTTTATTTATTTTTTCGTTAACCATGGGTTTCATCGGTCTTGTTAATTTTATGATATTCTTTGTTAATTTCATGATCTTGTTTGTTTTAATCTAGTAAAAAGGTTTTTTTCTTTATTGGTTTGTAGTATGTTTTTTAAGCTGTTCATCCATCAGCATTTTATATTTCATGGATATCATAAGGATTAAATATAATGAAAAGAAAACTTTTAAATGTAGCCATTTTAGCCTGTTGTTCTATCTATTCTCAGGCAACCTTTGCATCAAATTCTCTACCCACATGTGTGGAATATAAAGAAAGTAATTAGCTTAAGGCCACCCTTTGTTCAGATAAAGATAATAGAATGGTGGGGTACTATCACCGAGGTTGGCGCGATGAAATCCATTCATTCAATTGGTTTTCTCTTAAAAAAACAGAAGATCGTATCGAGCTCATCAAACATGAGTATCAGAGCGGCGCGCCTTCAGCGGTTGAAACCTTGATAGCTATTGAGACCGATATGAATCAAATGCCTGTAGCTATTTTTGAAAAGCATGTTCATATCGATACATCAGATTATAGCGTGGAAATTGAATCTAACTCGATGGATTTTTTAGCACGAGACTGTAGTGATAATGAGCTTAATGAATCTGTATACACTTCATCTATGCAAGTGATAAACGAGGAGGCAGAACAAAAAGAGCTTTATTTAAATAAATATCATATCAAACCAGAGCCTGAAGCGCCTGTCTCATTAGAGGGTAGTCAATGCTTATATGGAGAGCGAGGCTACACATCTAAAAGGTTAATGTATGACTTTGCCAGCAATCAAAATAAGACAGCACACGTACATTTTGTAGGTCATTGTCAAAGTCAGCCTGCGCTTATTTTTATTGATAAGTTCTCACCCAATGGACAAAAACTGACATCAGAACGTTACTCTGTTCCAGCGAGCTTAACTTCTTTTATTGAACTGGATGGAACCAGAGGTCAATATTTAAATAACATTGCTGGTATCAGTGAGCGTGGTGATACGGTAGCGGTGAACCTGATTGAACATAATCATGAAGGGTTTTTGTTAGGTACATTAGAAGTCATCGTCATTAAAGATGGTACGATGCATCGCTTGCCAATGCAAAAAACCTTAAATACAGCAGGTGCGCTGAGTGATGCCAAACTATCTAATGATGGTCATCGTGTCGTGATTGCACAGGGTTCTTCGATCAAACTTTACGAATATGATACGATGAGCAATGCCTATATTTACAAAGCTCAGCACAGCTTAGAATCATTGTATCCTAACTATTATAGTGAAGGTTCTTTACGTATCTCTGCAGATGGTTTAACCGCCTCGTTTAGAGTTTATTCTCGAGAAGATGGGGAAAAACTTTACCAAGTGACGTTTGACTAACTCAAGCTAGGATTGACCTGCTTTTGGTTCAACAAACTGAGTTCAAGCCAAGTTTGTCCCTTAACAAGAAAGCATCCTCAGATAGCCAGCGTCAAAGCTGAGTGCGCGCAAGCACACCGAGTCAATTGCTAGCAAGCTGAGTATGAATAGAATAGGAACGGATCCTTCTGGGTTCGTTCCTTTTTAAAAGACATCAAATCCCCCCAGCCAGCTTTACCAGCGTGCTGAATGTCTGCGTTCGTGCTGTGGCGCAAGTGACTCTGATTGTTTCTACCATACAGCCCAGATAAACAACAATCATTGATCTAGATAGGGGTGCTTAGCTAATCAAAATGACA
>JADHND010000004.1 GCA_016779685.1 Shewanellaceae bacterium
CGCAGATCTTGAACGCCATAACGAAGCATGGTTAGCCGTTCTATGCCCATTCCAAAAGCAAAACCTGAGTATATTTCTGGGTCGATATTAACAGACTTCAGTACATTCGGGTGTACCATGCCACAGCCCAAGACTTCTAACCAGCCTTGTTTGCCTTCGACATCGACTTCAGCAGAAGGTTCTGTAAACGGAAAAAATGAAGGACGGAATCGAATATTCAAATCATCTTCAAAGAAATTGATTAAGAAATCGTAAATAATGCCTTTTAATTGAGCAAAGTTCGCATGTTTATCAATCAACAAACCTTCAACCTGATGAAACATAGGTGTATGTGTTTGATCATAATCATTGCGGTAGACTCGGCCTGTTGAAATGATTCTTAGTGGTGGCTTTTGTGTTTGCATTGTACGAATTTGAACCCCTGAGGTTTGGGTTCGTAAAAGCATATCCGGATTAAAATAAAAGGTATCGTGATCAGCGCGTGCTGGGTGGTTAGCAGGTATGTTTAATGCATCGAAATTATGAAAACTATCTTCTATTTCTGGGCCATCTTTAATCTCAAACCCCAATTCGGTAAAGAAGTTCTCAATACGTTCGATGGTTCGAGTCACTGGATGTAAGCCACCTATGGGCAACCTATTACTAGGTAATGTCACATCTACCCATTCTTGGGCCAATTCCGCATTCAACTGTTCTTGCTGTAAGGTCTGCTGACGGCTTTCCAAAAAGCTTTGAATCTGTTGCTTGGCTTGATTAATTTTTTGACCAGCAATAGGTCTTTCGGCTGATGAGAGAGAACCCAATTGTTTCATAATTTGAGTAATCTTGCCTTTTTTGCCTAAAAACTGCACTCTTATTTCATTTAAATCATTTAGATCTGTGGTTGCATTTGTTGCAATTTCAGCTTCTTTAATGTAATTATCTAACTGACTTTGCATGTTCACTTCCAATACATTCATTTCAGACTTCGCGCACTCATTATTTTATTTAGACAAGTCAGTGCGATTAACGTAACGAGGATCTATCGGTTAATCGACAATCTGTTTTGCTTCAAAGTCTTAATTTTACAGAAGCTTGCGACTTTTTGCTACAAATAAATCAAATTTAACGCAAGTTGTGGGATTAGAGAGAGGATTCAACATCGACTACAAATTTACCTGCTAGCCAATTGCGACCAATCAGCAATTTATAATCCATTTGGGTTCGATCACGCAACGATAACGCCACCTTAAACTCAGAACCTTGGTAACCCACGTGCATGACAACGATATAGCGTGCTTCAATGCCTTGCAGACTTTTCACCAGCAAAACGTTCCGAATTTTAGCTTGCACACGTATCTGCTGCTGCAAATGATTGCAGGTTGTAAAAGAAATCTGCTTGCCAATATTTTTTTTAAAATCGCCCTGCACTTCATGTTCAATGCTCAGATCTATAGCATGTAAGCTGGACATTGTAGCGCCCGTATCAATACGCGCAGCGAATGGCATTTTAATGTCTTTAATGTTTAATTCCGCCGTTGAACCGATTTTCTTTTTCATGGGCTCTATTTTTTATGATTGCTTTCTTCTTTAAGTAATCGGAACTAAATTAAAATTATTAATGGATGATGGTACCTTAAAGAGGCAGGAAAGACACCTCTTGCGATTCCAAGGGGTGTTTGGCTTGATTATTAAGGGATTTATCTTTTTTTCAATTGTTCTAAAACTTGTGTTAATTCATGTGGTAATGGTGCTTGTATAAACATGGGCGCCTCGGTGTGGGGGTGTTTGAACCGCAATTCAAAGGCATGTAAAAACAATCGATGTAGCCCTTTCTGCGCCATTTCTGTATTGAATTGCGCATCTCCATATTTGGGATCGCCCGCAATCAGATGCCCTACCGACTGGCAGTGTACTCGGATTTGGTGCGTTCGGCCGGTGATCGGGCTAGCTTTAACTAAGGTTGCCTCGTTATAAAATTGTTCAATTTTGTAACGAGTCTGCGAAGGTTTACCGGCTGTATCGACGCGAACGATTTGCTCGCCAGAAGCTAAGTTCACTTTTAACAAAGGCGCTGTAATGTTTTTATCATGTTTTGACCAACGGCCTCGCACCAACGTCAGGTAATCTTTTTGAATACTTTTGTTACGTAACTGGGTTTGTAATGCCCGTAACCCTGACCTTTTTTTAGCCACCAACAAACAACCCGACGTATCTTTATCCAGTCGATGGACCAGCTCTAAATATTGCTTATCGCCACGTAACGACCGGAGCGCTTCGATAATGCCGAAGGGCACCCCACTACCACCATGAACCGCCATGCCAGAGGGTTTGTTTAACACCAAGAAATAGTCATCTTCATAAAGAACACAATGCGTTAACTGCTCAACCTGTTGCAATTTTGCTGATGGCAGTGGGTTAATTTTGTCTTCCACATACATCGGCGGGATCCGTACGATATCACCCATTTGTAATTTATATTCGGGTTTAACTCTCTTTTTATTCACCCGAACTTCGCCTTTACGGACAATTTTATAAATCATACTTTTAGGTACATCTTTACACACATGTATCAAATAATTGTCTATCCGCTGCTCAACTGAATTTTCATCAATTTCAACCCAACGTATGGGGGTTTTTTTTAAATCACTCATGAATAATACATCTTAAATTTTGGACGCTGATATATACTGCGATAATAAATTTTGGCATAAAGCCAGGGTATTAAAAGTCGCTGTTGTCGTCAGCGTATGTCTAAGCCGAATAGTTTCGGCAATATATGCCTGCACAGACTGAAGTCTAGCCGTTGAGAGACTGCCTTGTTTTAATTGATGACGCAGCCGTTTATGCACCAGACTCACCAACACCATTAAACTGTCCTGCAAGTTATTTTTTGTCAGCAACACCAATTCAGGCACTAAGACTTGACTGGTGAGAGATTCTCGCCATAAAGCTGCCATGTTTTTTAATTCATCATAACGATTTGACGCTACCGCCTCGGTGAAGGCAGTGCATCCGCCCAAGATATCAACTCCCCAACTGTCTGCTGCGGAATAACCTTGGTCAAGTAACCATGATTTAATGGCCTCATCATTAGGTTGCGGTGGGCTTAAAATTTGGCAGCGGCTGCGAATAGTGGGGATCAGTAAATTGGCTTTTTTAGCCAGTAAAAGAAAGATGGTACCTTGAGCAGGTTCTTCTAATGCTTTTAATAAAGCATTGCTGCTAGCGATGTTTAAACGCTCGGCTTGATCGACCAGAACCACTCGATGCCGCCCCTGAGATGGAGGCAGATGGATATGAGCAGAAAGATGTCGTATTTGCTCTACTTTAATCTGCTGACCATCAGGCTTGACCCACCACACATCAGGGTGAGACTCCCAATCAAATTGGCAGCCTAAACAGTTGCCGCAGGCTGCTGTGCTGGCGGTTCGACACAACCACCCGCTCACCATCTGTTGCGCAAGTTGATGCCCCCCTTGCGCATAGCTCGTGACCAATAAATAAGCTTGCCCAACGCGCTGCTCCCGATTGATGGTCTGCTGCTGCTCTAAAAATGGGATCATCCATGGGTAAACGGCTAACATTGCCATTGCTCAAATTGTTGCTCAACAACTTTGATGACTTGTTGTTGAACTTCTTTTAAAGGTTGATTGGCATCGATAAACACGGCTTGCGGATCAGCTTCAACCAAAGTCACATATCGGTCGCGGGTTCGTTCAAAAAATGCGAGGCTCTCTTGCTCAATGCGATCTAGCTGACCGCGGGCTTGGGCTCGCTGTAATCCAACACTGGGTTCGATGTCTAAGTACACAGTCAAATCGGGTTTAAAATCACCTAGGACCAATGTACTTATATTATCTACCATGCCACTTAATTGACGACCGCCCCCCTGATAGGCTCTGGATGACAAATCATGTCGATCACCAATCACCCAAATTCCCTCTGCTAACTGAGGTCGAATGACGTTGTTCACCAACTGCGAGCGCGCGGCATACATCAATAGACATTCACTCATTTCAGTCATCGGATCAGTGGGATCTTGATGATGCTTAACCAGCTGCCGAATGGATTCAGCCAAAGGCGTGCCTCCAGGTTCCCGCACGCACTTCAGTTGGTTGACGCCCAATCGCGATAGCGTTTGGGATAAGATGTCAATGGCGGAGGTTTTTCCAGCACCTTCCAACCCTTCCACCACAATGTATTTTGCTTTCAAATCTAATGTCTCTTCTTCTTTCTTTTTATGTTTCTTTGATACTCATCCACCGCACTTTCATGTTCTGCCAGCGTTTGAGAAAAATGGTGGTAGCCATTTTTCTTTGCCACAAAGAACAGATAAGGTACATGGGCTGGATGCGCCGCGGCGTCAATGGAAGCACGACCAGATAGTGCAATAGGCGTTGGTGGTAATCCTTTAATTTGATAAGTATTATACGCTGTTTTCTCTCGTAAATGCTTTCTCTTGATATTGCCTTTATACCGCTTTCCCATCCCATAAATAACCGTTGGATCGGTTTGTAAACGCATTTTTTTACGCAGACGATTCACAAATACAGCGGATACCAACGAACGCTCAGCTTCCACAGACGTTTCCTTTTCAATAATCGATGCCATGATCAACAGCTCATAAGGCGATTGATAAGGTAAGTCTTCAGCGCGGTTTAACCACACCTGCTCAAGTTCTTTTTTCAAACGGGTATACGCTTTCTTTAAAATAACCTTATCCGAATCACCAGCTCGATAAGAGTAGGTGTCGGGAAAGAAAAAGCCTTCTGGGTGTTGTTCATCTATGTCTAACTGTTGTAACAAAGGCTTGGATAGGTCAATTTCTTTCTTCAAACGAGGTGCTTCAGCGAGTATTGATATAGCATCTTCAATTCTCGATCCTTCAATAAAAGTCACCTGAAACATCATTTCACGACCTTCGATCATCGCACTAAACACATCGCCTAAAGTATCATTGGGTTGCAGCAAATACAAACCTTGTTTAATGTCACCTAGACGGCGATCAAAACGCGCTAACCAGATTAACCGCCAAGGATCTTCTATCAAATTCTCTTTGGCAAACCGATCAATCAGGTTATAAAAATTTTCGCCCGCATGCACTTGGAACTCAATTGGAGCTTGCAGCTGCAAATGTTCATTACGCATGCCGACAACGTAAGCATAAAACGTGAAAAAAGCTAAAAAAACAATAAACAGGCAAACCGTAACCCCTGTTACCAATTTTTGTACTGTTTCTGTCATGCTTTTCACACTGGTATCCTGATTCATGATCATTTCATGACTTTAATTATAATTCCATGACATCGATTTTATCACTGAATGTCCATAAAAAAGCAGATAAAATCATTCATTCCTGCGGGAGTGAACCTACGGTATCTAAATTAATACGGCTCGCGACAGTTGACTGCTGATCTCGATATTTAGCATCGATTCGTTGATTATAAGGTCGCTGACACGGCTGCGCTAATTGTTCAAAATTGAGTGCACCTATCAGCATCTTAGGTTTCAATGCCAGTGGCAACTTGCCATTGTTGTAGCACTCTAAGACAATCTTACCAGACCAACCCGGATCAATGCGGTGGGCTGTTACATGCACCATTAAACCTAGGCGAGCCAGCGAAGAACGACCATCCAACCATCCGACGATGTCTGGTGCCAAAGAGACCGACTCATACGTTACGGCCAAAGCCAGTTGCCCAGGATGTAAAAAAAACAACTTATCATCTGATACATGAATTTCTTCACTCGTCACATTATCCAAGACCACCTGTACAGCTTGTTTGGAGCCACTGAGATCAATATAAGGCTCGGTGTAATCCTTAAAAACCCGAAAGGTATGCCCAAGACGAACATCAACGGTGATACCATTGATGCTGTTGGGATCCGGCAGTGGATCCATGACAATACGTTTGTCCGCTAATCTTTGTTCAATGTCTTTATCTGTTAACCGCATACGAATACCCTACTTAAGCTGGTGTCAACAAGTGTTGAATACGCGCTTTCAAAATTTCAATCGCAATTCTGTTTTTGCCCCCACGTGGAACAATAATATCAGCATGTTGTTTGGAAGGCTCAATAAATTGCAAAAACATGGGACGTACTGTTTGCTGATATTGTTCAAGCACGGTAGCCATGGTTCGGCCTCGTTCTTCAACATCGCGCACCAAACGTCTTACTAAACAAATATCAAGCGGTGTGTCCATAAAAATAGACGAGTCAATCAATTCACGCAGCGCCACATCGGTTAACAACAAGATACCTTCTAAGATGATGACTTTTTTAGGGCTTAAGCGATTCACTTCAGCAGCTCGGGTATGCAGTGCATAATCGTATACAGGTACTTCAACTGATTCACCACTCATAAGCATCTTTAGATGCTTTTTTAACAAATCATGATCCAGTGAACGTGGGTGATCATAGTTGGTAAGTTGCCGCTGCTCAGGCGATAAATGTCCTTGATCGCGATAATAAGAATCTTCGTTAATCACGGCAATATCATCGGTACCTAAATCTTGCTTAAGCTCTTGATAAATGGTTTTAGCAATCAAACTTTTGCCTGAAGCAGATGCGCCGGCAATGGCTATAATAATACATTTTTTTTGATTCATAGATTGTTCACTGTTCAGGAAGATTAATAGATGAAATGGATGCATGTTGTAAACAGTTCTGTGCCACTGCCATACTCAGCTCAATCGCAATCCGTTGATAAGTTAAACTACAAGGATGGGTCGCATCTCGTTCCACAATAGGCAGCCCTGCTTCACGCCCGTCGCCATCTTCACAGATGCGAGCATGTAAAGGCACCGCGCCTAATAAAGGCAACTCATACCGTTGCGACAACCTTGCTCCCCCCTGAGAGCCAAAGATTGCTTCTTGATGTTGACACCGTTCACAATGGTAATAACTCATATTCTCTACCAAGCCTAATAGAGGCACCTTCATGGTTTTAAACATAGCAATCCCTTTACGTGCGTCGGCTAATGCCAAATCTTGAGGAGTAGAAACCACCACGGCGGCTGATAAAATCTTTTTCTGAGCCAAAGTCAAGGGTACATCCCCTGTTCCCGGCGGTAAGTCCACCAGCAAATAATCCAAGGCTCCCCAGCTGGTCTCTTCGATTAGCTGCATCAAAGCACGCGAAGCCATGGGACCACGCCAAATATGCGCTTCATTTAACTGCGTAAAAAAACCGATCGACTGCACCACTAAACCCAACGCTGAAGCTGGTTGCATCAACGTTTGATCGTGCGCTTCAATCCGATGCTCAGTTAGGTTCAACAAAGTCGGCATCGAGGGGCCGTAAATATCGGCATCGAGCAAACCTACACGTGCTCCCTGTCTTTGTAGCGCCAACGCTAAATTCACAGCGGTGGTGGATTTACCCACACCCCCCTTACCAGAAGCAATACCGATGACACTGCCGACCTGCTTTAAACTTGATACGCCAGTTGCCGCCAGCCAAGGTTGACGCGGCAATGCAAATTGACATTTGATATGTAACGTCGGCAAGGCCTCTGCCTGCCAGACGGCTTGTAAAGCGGCAACAGTCTGTTGTTGAGTAGATACATCGGGATAAGGTAAAGTCATCTCCAACATAACCCCTGATGACTCAGCATAAACGCGCTGAACAACACTCAGTTCACCTAATGTTTTCAGCAAATGCACATCTTGAGTTGAATTGAGCACCTTGAGGATCATGGCTTGATGGGTGGGCGATATGCCATCAAATTGGGGAGGAGTTCCAAACACAAACTTGCCTTGATATTAAAATTTGAGTCTCATTATACCAAACAATCTCCAGTTAAGCACGCTACAAGCTGGCAGAAAATCGTTAAAAAATCCACCAACCTAGGTCATCACCTAGCATTTGCTCAATGCTGTTATTTTTTTAAGGAATTCTTTTTTTTCGCGATCACTGTTGTAATCCAAGTGATAAGTATTATGGAATCCAAAACGCATAAAAACGCCACGAGCTTCAAAATAGAGTGTATAACCATCAAAATCAGTATAGGCCGTTATTCCATCTAGTTCATAGCCTTGCGTTTGTTTTTTGCCTTGTCGGCAGATGACGTCAAATGCCTTCAAAATTAATGTATGTTCAAGTTCATTTTTCATGATCGATATAGACCGTTTGTTTAGCTTGAAACAAGCTTCAAAATCAGGCTCTTTCCGCATAAAAAGTAATTCATAAGAGCATGATACCGGAGTATGAGCATACAATGAAGTATTTAATCTCATCTTTTGTGCGCAAATACAACGTCAAAAGGCAACTATACCAGTTGAAATCTGTTCATGACGCATTTGAAGTTTTTCATTCAATGCATCAGGAGTAGGAGCGTTCAAATGAAAACTACAAAAAGAATCCAATTGGACGATTGCATCTTTTTGACCATTGCAATTAAAATCAACCCAAGTCTGATTAGATTTTCTTAAAAGCCCTTTTCGTTCATCAAATGCTTCGGCTTTAAACTCACGATCACTAAAGTCGATTTGATACATGCCGATGGGGTTATCAATTGAATTTTTTTCCTGAGGCGATGTTTGACTGTTATACGAAAAGTCACTACGACATTGACAAAAACTCAAGGCATAAGCTTCCGCATCCCAATTGGGGTTATCACTGGGTAGTTGTCTTAGGTAATAAAGATTCATGACACTAAGATGGTGAGGTAAATTGATATCCAACAGGTTCATACCATGCCCTGTTCCATGGGCAATGACAGCAGCTAAATAATTATTAAACTGATTCAGATTTCGCCCAAATTCAAAAGGAATAAGCAGCTCAAGCACGCCAGGGCTGCCAGAAACTGGATCAATACCCATTACACATGTTGGAGACACGATGTTAGAGTTAGAACCCCGTATCACGGAATAAATGGCACGAAACCAGCTTCTAGGATGAACAAAGAACATTCTGCTATAAAAAGAAGAACGGTTGTAAAATTCTTCAGAATTAACATCATACAAGAAGGGTTGATGTAAACCTAAATTCATACGTTCGCGATCGACCTTTTTTGAAAATATGTCGCCAAGATCCAGATGAATTTTGACCCCCGCCTCTTTCATAGACAAAGTTTTTTCTTGTAGTTTTAACAAAGCTTGATTCGAAATTAGTGATTTGGGCAAATTTGTTAATTGAACATGATGAAAAATATCTCTTGTTTGCTTGCGAGCACCCAATTGATAATACGGCATACCCGCAAAAAATTCACAATCTTCCGGTTGGCCAGCGGCATCCTTACCATCTTCTAACCCATCAGGAATACCATCTATGTCTGCATCCAAATCATTCATGGTACCAACTGCATTGGAGAATTGAGCTGAAATATTGTCAGCACCTAGGGTATTAAAACCCGTCGCTATCCAATCTTGAGCGGTATTGGTATCTTGATAGGGCGTTGAACGCGCCACCATAGCTGGTAAAAAGTGTCCGAATGTTAATTCTATAAAATCGAGCAGCACTACATTCTTTGAAGTCCATTGCGTGGTTGTATAATTAAATATCGCGTCGGTGTTGTCATTCATAGAAATAAAATCGTAACTACGATTGTTAGCATCGGTTAAGTCCACCGCCCAAAATTCATTGTTCTTCATTAAAACTGGTTCGTAAGTTTCATCTGGGATGAGAAGTGTCGTCATGTCTGTAACAGACAAAGCCGAATTTAGAAGCTCTTGATACAAATCAGGCGCGTAGAGCAAAACCAGATAGGCTTTAGGCGCAAGTACATTCGACTGTGTCGAGTGTATTTCATAGCTATTCGATAGAATATCGGTTGAATTATTCTTGACAGATTTTTCTGATTGGGGCTTACGAATCGATGGTAGCCGTAACCGGAGATTTTGTAGATCAATGGCTTTATCCGTAGGGTTATAAATTTCAACCGCAAAAAAAGAATGTCTAGAAACATTTTTATTTAATGAATTAAAAGACATTTTAGAGCTGAGCTCTGTGATCAAGGGATGATCGATAGTCTGAGTCAATGGCGGTTGAGGTGAACACAATTTCGTGGTCACGATATAATCTGAATCCAACCGATCCTTGATGCCATTAGGTTTTTTTTCGGGCCAGATAATAGGCGCAGACTTATCCGTTATATCAAGCCATTGATTCAACTGCCCTGGCGACGACGTTGCTTGGTTCCTACTAGTAGAGGACGGGCCGCAAGCCATCAGGTAACCCAAAAAAACCAGAATAAAAGCGAATTTGGTCGTTTTCATGGTCTAGCCTCGCGGTTTCTCAACTTTTTATCTTGAAGGTAGTTCTCTAAATCACACTGCAAAGGTTCACGGATCTCAACCGATATAGGTGGTAGAGTCGTAGCCTCAGATGGCGTACCAGCTTGGCTCATTAATGGAATATTTAAATAAGGCTTATAAAAAGGACCGTTAATATATATCTTCTTCAGGTTAGCATATCGAATGATTTGTTCGTATT
Organism: Shewanellaceae bacterium; assembly: GCA_016779685.1. Lineage (GTDB taxonomy): Bacteria > Pseudomonadota > Gammaproteobacteria > Enterobacterales > Shewanellaceae > UBA2521. Next base: position 10,421 of record JADHND010000004.1, read on the forward strand.
CATCATAATCTTTTTCAATTTCATCAAAATCTGCGTCTCTTAATTGTCCTATATTGACTTGTTGATTAAATTGACCATCACAATTGAAATCGACTGGATAAGTCGGGCCTTCTTTGTATCCGAATCCTTTATATTCATTCACCTTATCCAGATTAAAATTCGCGCGACGACCTTTGGTAAAAACAGGCATTAACCCCAGTTCAGGTTCTGGATTTTGAGTTGACCAAACATTCACTAAAATATTTTTTTCTCTAAATTCCTGCATCATTGATTGATTGAAATTTTCCATACAAAAAAGCATAGAATAGAGTAGATTATCGGCTTCATTTTGTAGAGGTACGCCATATAGATAAGCGTAATTCATGACGCTGAGGTAAGAACGTAATACTTTGCCTTGACCAGCTGAATGCACTAAATTTAAAGAATGTCCAAATTCGTGTTGCAGTGTTCCTATGCTACCAATGCCTTCCAACATCCCGCCTACGTAAAAGGAGATGGGAAGACTATACGCTTCATCCGGTATCATTGCTTCACCTCGGCCACCCATCCTTGGACTGTAACCAAAGCTACCATATCTAAATAAATAAAACCGACGCACATCCATTTGATCCGGATCCAATCCATAAAATTGATGCTTATAGCTGATATCATAATTGCCATCTGCATCTCTTTTTCCAGTTCGCTCAGCCATTGGATCAATATTTTTCCGAATTCTTTGGCCGCCTGCTGCAAATAAATCTGAGTTCATTAAATTGTATTTGCGTGGATTCATCTTTTCATCATACGTCTGCCCTAAATCGATATGCGTCCTAATTTTATATTCAGGCGCATGCTGAGAAAAAGTATTTTTGATGCTATCAAAAAAGTTGGTTTTACGACTTAAGACTTGCTGCGTACCCAGAGAAGTAAAATCAACTTCTAAAAAAAGATCGGTAAAACCAGCTCGCGCTCCATATTGATACAAAGGGAGTCCATTAAATAACTCACAAGCGGTTAAATTACCCTTGTCATCCAGACCATCTTCGGCTATGTCCGGAATACCATCGTGATCAGCATCTGGTTCATTCTGCCAAAGATTGTGTGCCGCAGGAGTAGGATAAATCGTGCTGATCCAATCAGCAGCTTGGTTGGTATCTTGGTATGGAAATCGTCTTGCATACGAATGATTTATTTTATTGGGTTGCTTGAAGGGAACATTTTTGCCCTGCCATTCTGTTCTTGTTGCCGCCATGACCTGATCTGTCGTCGTGCCAAACCGAACAAAATCAATAGGACGCCGCTCACCATCGTATAACCCAACCCCGGCATAATCATGGCTGCTGGTGCTAAACATACCATGTTGCCAACTGTATCTTTTAAGTTTATTGCTTTGCTTGGTCAGGTAGGATTCATGTATATAATGAATTTTAGGATTCAGAGAAGGACTCTGGATGTTAGTGCCGAGCGCGAAATCCATTCTGAAGTTGTACTTGTACATATCAGCACGTCGGAATAGGACTAAGTACTCATGCGGCTGAATCTCCAAGGTTGACTTCACTTCATCAAAAGAATATTCGCTCAACAACCAGTGCTTTGCAGCGAATTTAATATAAACAAAAAAATCCCCCTCTTTCCCAATCGGTGGTATATATTTGTGCGCTAATGGTAGAGACAACATAGCGGAATCAGTGTTAAACATCATATTTTTTTGAATGTTTATCTCCCCTGATAATGTACCTTCATCAATAACTAGGTTGTTGCTGTTTAACTGGACGTGGGTATCCGGATTATATTTATGATTGTACAATTTAAACAAAGGCGTTTTCAAACTATAATTTTCTATTGAGATGGGTTTGTCAGTTGGGTTATAAAGTTCTATCCACCAATCCCCTTCTAAATTAATATCATGTATAACCTCAGTGATAATGATATGATCTATGTTCTGTGTCACAGGATATGCTTCAGATTCGGTTGGACAAGTTTGATCCGGAGGCTGGTAATCTGGATTGAGATGTTCAGGTATAGAAGCCATTCTCGATGTTATGTCTTTATCTGGACAACCAACCAAGAAGACCAAGCACCAAAGTAACATGCCAAACTTAACAAAACGTACCATATAAAAACAAGCCTAAGACTAACTTTCAATACAATATACTGTAGACGAAAATCAACATCTTTATAAAATTGAGAGAATAATTATAACTAAATTAATTTTCTAAGTTAACATCCCCCCACCTACAGCCTTCGGCACTTCGAAGGGGAACTCCTCTTTCATAGTGAAAGGAATCGACCACGTGACCGCAGCAAATCGCAGCTAATCACTTGATTTTCGTTTATCCATTGCGAAGTCAATTTATGGGTAAAGTCACGACGGCAATCGGCAATTTTCGCTTGGATGCGAGCCACTTTTTGTCTGGCTTTGTGGAAGTTCGCTGAACTTTTCTTTTTCTTTGAAAGGATACGTTGCGCTTTTGCCAATTTTTTAGCATGGTGTTTCGTATATTGAGGGTTACCAAATTAAACAAAATTAATATAGGTCATCTAATTTTTTTTTGTCATACAAAAGAATGAATTCCTTCCTAATGTCAGGTAGAATAATCGCTTGAAGTCATCAACTCATCATCATTAACATGAATCCAATATCTAACGCCAGAACCATGATTGTGACCGCGGCTTTGCCGTATGCCAATGGTTCTATTCACTTAGGTCACATGCTAGAACATATCCAATCCGATATCTGGGCTCGCTATCAAAAGCTCATCGGCAACACCTGCTATTTTATTTGTGCTGACGACACGCACGGCACCCCCGTGATGCTCAAAGCTGAACAAATGCAAATAACACCAGAAGCACTCATTGCAACAATGCAAGCAGAACACATGCAAGACTTTGCCGATTTTCAGGTGCAATTTGATCACTACCACAGCACCCACAGTCCCGAAAATAAAACCATTGCCCAAGCGATATATCAACGCCTTAAGGAAAAAGGCCATATTCAGACCAAAGTGATTGAACAGCTGTTTGATCCAGAAAAACAAATGTTTCTCCCGGACCGTTTTGTGAAAGGGACTTGCCCGAAATGTCATGCGCCTGATCAATATGGGGACAATTGTGAAGTCTGTGGTCAAACCTACACACCTGCCGACATGATCAATCCAGTTTCGGTGGTGTCCGGCGCAACACCTATTATAAAAGAATCTGAACATTACTTCTTTGATTTACCTGCATTTGAATCCATGCTGGAATCGTGGATCCAATCTGGTACCCTACAACCTGAAATTGCCAACAAAATGCAAGAATGGTTTGCCCAAGGTCTCAAGCCATGGGACATCTCCAGAGACGCACCTTATTTTGGCTTTGAAATTCCAGATGCCAAAGACAAGTACTTTTATGTGTGGCTCGATGCACCTATAGGGTACATGAGCTCATTCAAAGCATTATGTAATCGAGATAACCTCGATTTTGATGCTTTCTGGCAAGCGGATAGCACGACCGAACTCTATCATTTTATTGGCAAAGACATCGTCTATTTCCATAGCCTCTTTTGGCCTGCGGTTTTACAAGGTGCCGACCTGCGGCAACCGACCAATGTGTTTGTCCATGGCTACATTACAGTCAATGGAACCAAAATGTCTAAATCCAAAGGCACCTTTGTGTTGGCTCGCACTTACCTAGAACACTTGGATCCAGCCTACTTGCGTTACTATTACGCTTCTAAGCTAAGTAGCAAAATCGCTGACATTGATCTGAATCTGGAAGATCTACAACAACGTATTAATGCAGATTTGGTCGGGAAACTCATTAACATAGCATCGCGTACGTCTGGTTTTATCCACAAAAAATTTAATGGACAGCTACGAGACACCGATACCATGCCAGAACTGTTTGTGCATTGTGTGGCCAAACAGAGTGAAATCAGCGCTTTATATGAACAACGTGAATTTAGTAAAGCGATGCGTGAAATCATGACTTTAGCTGATCAAACCAATGCTTATATTGCAGAGCAGGCGCCTTGGCATTTAGCCAAGCAAACAGAGACGCTCTCACAAGCGCACGCAGTCTGCTCCGTTGCTCTGAATATCTTCAAAGTCTTGGTCACGTACTTACAGCCAGTGTTACCTCATTTAGCCGACCAGGTAGCCACCTTCTTAAAAGTTCCCTTGACTTGGGAGAACGTGCCGAAGTGGCTAGGACAGCATACGATCGAACCCTTTAAACCCTTAATGCAACGCATTGAATCTGAACAAATTGAAGCGATTATCGCGGCATCTAAACAAACCACCCAAGCTCCAAAACCCGTGACAGAGGAGCTAGCACCAAGCGATATGGAACCCATTCTAGATACCATTGCTTTCGATGACTTTGCGAAATTGGATCTCAGAATTGTCCGAATTGCTAAAGCAGAGCATGTTCCTGATGCCAACAAGTTACTTAAATTGACCCTCGATCTTGGAAAAGAAAGCAAGCAAGTCTTTGCGGGCATCAAGTCAGCTTACCAACCAGAACATCTGGAAGGCAAGTTGACCGTGATGGTGGCAAACTTAGCCCCCCGAAAAATGCGCTTTGGCGTCTCCGAAGGTATGGTGTTGGCTGCTGGCCCTGGCGGTGAAGACCTATGGATTTTGGAACCGCATCAAGGTGCGCAACCTGGGATGCGGGTTAAATAGTCAGTCTTTTTCAGCCAGCATGCGTAGTTTTGGCACAATAACGGCCTGACAATAAGCTTGCCAAGGATGGCGATGATAATAACGGCGGTGTTCAAACTCAGCAGCAAAAAAAACCTGTAATGGCGCTACCTCCGTTACCACAGGTGCCTGTAAGCGGCTTTGCGCAGTGGCTACAGCAGCCTGAATCGCCGCTTCTTGGGCTGCATCTTCCCAAAATAAGACCGACCGATAGGACCGACCGATGTCGTTGCCTTGTCGATTAAGCGTCGTAGGATCGTGAGCCTTAAAAAACAAAGTCAAAACCGCTTCGAGTGAAACCTGAGCCACATCAAACTCAATGCGAACCACTTCGGCGTGATCGGTTACTCCCTTAACCACATCAGGGTAAAAAGCATCCTCAGCCAGACCACCAGCATACCCACTTTGAACACTGAACATCCCCGGTTGCGTTAAAAAAATGGCTTCCAAGCACCAAAAACAGCCGCCACCGACCACGAGACTGCTCAGCTGCTGCGATGACGTTGTTTGAAAATCCAATGCCACCGAATTGACGCAATGGCGAATATTGTTGGCGGTGGCTTGCTCACCGGTGAACACATGACCTAAATGGGCATCGCAAGCCTGACAACGAATTTCAGTCCGATGTCCATCCGCGTCCAGTAAACGCCGAATCGCATGAGGCACTTCATTGTCAAAACTGAGCCAACCACAACCCGACTTAAATCGATGCGCCATGTCATATAAAGGAGCTGCACAGCGGCGACACACAAAGTGACCAGCCATCGTATGGTCAGTAAAACGACTGGTTTCAGGCGGTTCAGTTCCACCTTGTTCAATCACATAACGTTCATAAGGATCCAAATGGTTCTGCATAAAACGAACTCCCTAGATGGGGTTGTCGATGTCCACGTGATGCCAATTTAGGCCAAACTGTGCTTGTAAATGCCGTCCTAATGCCTGAATGCCGTATCGCTCAGTGGCATGGTGCCCAGCACCCAAATAATGAATCTGTTGTTCAACCGCACTATGAAAAGTACGCTCAGACGCTTCACCACTAATATATGCATCGACCGCAAGCTCAGGCACTTGATCAATAAAGTCCTGCGCCCCGCCTGTGCACCAAGCGACTTGCTTGATCACATGCGTACCACTTTCTATCAGCAACGGCTGGCGCTGTAAACACTGCTGCACATGTTGCTGCAACTGCAATGCCGTCATCGGTTGCGGCAATTGGCCTTGCCAAATTAAACCCTTGGCTAAATGCGCCACAACCTTAGGCTGCTCAATGCCCAATACCCGCGCCAATTGAGCATTGTTACCGACCTCTGGATGCACGTCTAACGGCAAGTGATAGGCAAATAAATTGATGTCATGCTGTAACAAAGTTTGTAAGCGCTTTTTTTTCATACCGTGGATCGCAGGTGATTCACTTTTCCAAAAGTAACCATGGTGTACCATCACAGCATCTGCTTGTAAACGCACGGCTTCGTCTAACAAAGCTTGGCAAGCAGTGACGCCTGTGACCAAGGTTTGAATAGCAGGCCGCCCTTCAACTTGTAAGCCATTGATGGTGTAATCTTGGATAGTTCGAACCTTTAAAAAATCATCGAGATAAGCGGATAAGTCCGCACGGTTGATCTGACTCATCTAAATGGTTGCCTCCGTCGTTGCATTTGATGCCAATTGTAACGTCAAAAAATCCATAAAATGATGCCATGCTTGCTGAATCAGCACCCGATCAGACGCCGACAATTCTGTCGCCGCAATCGCAAAAGCAGCTTGCATGTTGGTTGATAAAGCCGCTGGAGTAAAATCAGCTTGACCATACTCGGCTTCAATACCCGCTAGTGCGACGGCAATGTGACCTTGTAGATAACCAGCGGCAAAGACCCAATCATCGTTTTCTTGTGCCATTATGTTGGCTAGCCATGCATCTAAAATGGTTTCATATTTTTCTAATAACATCATTGACCTTTGTCTGGGGTTGGTAAAATGCTTGAAACAGAGCTATTAACGCCATAGCTCGAGGCGGAAAGCTTGTTTGTTGGTATTGCTCTAATTGGGCTTGTACCCTTTGCGTAAATGCCGACTTATCGCCTACGGCGCCATCTAGGTTGTCACAACTGACTTGAAACGGAAAACCGCATGCCAAAGACAAGCCGCTTTCGATGGCTTGAGGTTTAATTTCCGCAGCTTCAAACTGTGCCTGCTGCTCGGCATTACGTCCATCTGCTAGATACCAATAACCATAGTCAACCAACAAACGTCGTTCAGTGCCCGCTAAACACCAATGGGCAATTTCATGCAAAGCGCTGGCAAAGTAGTCCTGCCTGAACACAATGCGATGAGGACGAGATGGATCATGGCTAGGTTGATACAAGGGTTCTGCTCCTCCTGCAACCAGCACCGTGTTGTAGGTAGATTGGGCATATCCATTGAACAATCGAATTAAATCGGTCGTACTATGAAGCATCGCAAGCTTGCTCCCATGCCTTTGGATTTTGAGCACGCTGTTGCAACACCTGATCCATCAAAGTCAGTGCCGTCATCGCTTCGACGATCGGCAAGGCTCGTAACGCCACACATGGATCGTGGCGTCCTGTCACTTGTAACCTCGTCATCTGTCCTTGCTGATCCAGGGTATCAATCGGCAGTTGAATACTAGAGGTGGGCTTAAAGGCCAGATGACCAACGATGGTTTGACCGGTGCTAATCCCACCGAGCACGCCACCAGCATGATTAGAAAGAAAACCGGCCGTCCCCAAGGCATCTCGGTGTTGGTGGCCACGTTGTGACACCACGTCCCAACCATCTCCTACAGCCACCGCTTTCACCGCATTGATGCTCATCCAGGCATGCGCCAATAACGCATCCAGTTTATCAAAGACAGGCTCACCCAAGCCAGCTGGTACGCCAGTAGCTTCCACGCAAATTGCAGCACCAACAGAGTCCCCCGCAGCGATCAACTCCTCAAACAACGCAGTGATGCTTGGAATTGCATGCGCATCCACAAAACCAAAAGGATTTTGTGACACTTGGCTAAAATCACACTTGGCAGCTTGAATCGAACCGATTTGGGTCACGCCGGCTTGAATTTGAATGCCAAGTTGTTCTACCAGATACTGTTGCGCCAACGCGCCTGCGGCAACTCTGATCACGGTTTCACGCGCTGAAGCGCGTCCACCACCGCGATGGTCCCGGATCCCATATTTTTTTAAATAAGACCTGTCAGCATGACCTGGACGCAACTGATCTTTAAGGGCGGCATAATCCTGTGAACGTTGATCAGCATTGCGGATCAGCAAAGCAATGGGTGTGCCTGTGGTCTGGCCTTCAAACACCCCCGACAACACTTCAACTTGATCCTGTTCTTGGCGGGGCGTCGTCCAAGCTTGACCGGGACGGCGACGCGCCATTTGCTGTTGCACCCAATTCAAATCAAGGGTCACACCAGCGGGGAACCCATCGATGATACCGCCTAAAGCCACTCCATGGCTTTCACCAAAAGTGGTGAGACGCAGCGCATGTCCCCACGTACTACCCGGCATCAGCATCACTCGAAAAATGCTGCACTAACTGAGCACGCGTTAAACAAAACACACCGTCACCACCACGTTCAAAGCTTAACCACTGAAAGGGCACTGCCGGATATTGCTGAATCAAATGCACCATCGAGTTACCGACTTCAACCACCAAGATCCCATCGGGCGCTAAAAAAGAAGCGGCCTGAGCCAAAATAGCCTTGGTGAGTTGCAAGCCATCGGTTCCAGAACCCAAGGCAACGGCGGGTTCATGCTGGTACTCAGCAGGCATCGATGCCAAATCTTCCGCATCTACATAAGGCGGATTGGTGACAATAAGATCATATTGGGTTCCCGCTGGAATTGTTTGAAAACCATCGGATTGCATTGGAAACACCCGTGCCAGACAACCATGCGCTTCAATGTTATGTTGAGCAACGGCCAATGCCTCGGATGAAATATCGATGGCATCGACTTCGGCTTCAGGAAATGCATAAGCACAAGCAATCGCAATGCAAGCACTGCCGGTACACAAATCTAGAATGCGCTGTGGCTGATTTTCGGTCGGCAACAAGGTTGAAAATTGTTGTTCGATTAATTCAGCTATCGGCGACCGGGGGATCAGCACACGCTCATCCACATAAAATGACAAACCACAGAACCACGCCTCTTGAATGAGATAAGGCGCAGGAATGCGACGTTCGATTCGCTGTTGAATCAAGGCCAAGACCGCTTTTTTTTCATCCAATGTGAGTCGCGCTTGACGCACCTGTTGGCCAAGTGTCATCGGCAAATGCAACCCGTGCATCACCAACATGACGGCTTCATCCCATGGGTCATCGCAACCATGTCCAAAAAAAAGGCCGTGTTCACAAAATCGACTGGCGGCCCATCGCACACAGTCTTCTACGGTCATTAAAGCTGAGATAGCTTGTTCAAGCTTAATTGTATTCACGATGTACTCCTACTCTTTCTATGTTACTATTGTACCAAAGACCACGGCGCTGCCAAACTATTTAACACCATGAAAAAAAAAACGCCTACAGATGAGACCAGCAAACAACCAGAAGAGCTGTCCGAATTTGAAGCCTTGATGCGGGCTGAGCAAGTTAAACCTTTACCTAAAAGCAATAAAGTACGCTTTAATAAGCAATCGCCGTCTCCTAAAGCTTCTGTCAAGCAATCGACCCAGCAGAGTCATCATCAGTATCATATGTCAGATGAATACTATCCAGCACTACCCGAAAGTGGGCCTATGCAATTCGCCAGAGCGGGTTTTAAAGCCCAGCTGAAAGAACTCGCCAAAGGCTATTATACATTTAATGTTCATGTTGATGTGCATGGCATGACCAAGGCACAAGCTAAACATACTTTGGTTAGCACCCTAGGTAAAATGCGACAGCACCCTAGTAGGGAACCTTGGGTATGCCTGTGCATCAATCATGGTATCGGGCAAGGTATTCTAAAAGCTCAGATCCCGCGGTGGTTGGTGCAAATCCCTGAAGTGGTGGCTTTTCATGAAGCTCCAAAACATCAGGGAGGTCACGGCGTGCTTTGGGTGTTGTGTCACCGCGACCTCGATAAGCTTGAAGATGCCTAAGCCATATCGGTTAAATTTTTAAGTGCTTGCCGGATTCTTTTCTCTGATACCCGACACGCCGTGCCCAAAGTTTGCGCAAACAAAGACACCCGCAGCTCTTCAAGCAACCACCGTATATTTTGCCAGGCAACTGGTATGTGCTGACGGTTGCCATATGTAGCGCTTAATTGCTGCTGGTAGTCTCGTTGTAGCTGCTGTACCAATAACATCGATTGTCGATCTTGATGACCATCCGCTTGTAATTTTTCCAACCGCTTAAGCATTCCCTGTAAATAACGCTGGATATCCGGCAGGCGCGCGATACCGTGTTCAAGTACAAAGTGTCGAAAGACCAATTGTTGCCATTGTTGTTCTAAATCAGCAAAAGCCTCCATTTGTGAGAGGTTGACTTGTTTTTTTAGTCGTTGTTTGACTTGATGCGCACAACTGAGTACTTGTTCGACCTGATTGGCAGCAGCGACTGTCCGGTCAAACAAATCAGCACGAACAGCATCGAAAGCTTGTTGAAACGCAGCTTGATCTCGAATCGGTTGTGCCCATTCATCCAGAATAACATCCATCACCGCATGGATCAGATCATCGAGTAACCCATGCATATCACCGATGGCTTGATAGTACATCGCTAACTTGACCCGATTACTCAAATGCTTATCTAGATAAGATTTAGGGGATGGCAAGTTCAACAAGATGAGGCGACGAACCCCTGCCCGGTGTTGCCGTTCAGCTTCCTCTGCCGTGTTAAAGGATCCGACTGTTACAGTCTGTTGCTTGTCAACCAAACCTAAGTAGACTTTAACAGATAAGCCCGCTTGGGTTTGCAGGAAAGTCTCTGGTAGAGGATTTTCACGCCAAGTCGTCCATGAGGCTCGCAACCAGCTCGGCTGTTCATCTTGCGTCACCGCTTGCACACTGGCTTGCATGGCCTGTTGTAAACCTTGTTTTAAAGCACTCAAATCGCGCCCTTGTTGCACCACATCCCCGTTGGGAGCAGTAATTTTGAAATTCATTTGCAAATGCACTGGTAAAGTGACGTCACTTAAATCACTGGGAGAGACCGGTTCCCCCGTCATGCGTTGTAGATGTTTGGCAAACACCTTGACCAGTGTGCCATCACGATACGTCATGGATTCCAAACAGGCACGGGCATAAGTGGGGGCTGGCACAAACCGACGCCTTATTACTTTCGGTAGCCCTTTGATGATCGCGATCAGTTTTTCTTCCAATAATCCCAGCACCAACCAATCAAAGCCTTGAGCCTGAACTTGATTGAGCAACACCAACGGAATGTGCACCGAGACACCATCATCGTCAGCCTGGGGTTCAAACTGATAGGACAATGGGAGCGTGATGGCATCTTGTTGCCATTGATCTGGGAACTGAACCGCTGTCACGCTCGGCGCCGCCTCCCGAATCAGATCTTGACGGTCGAAATACAACAGATCGGGGGTTTGACCACGAATTTGATGCCACCAGCTTAATAAGGTTTGGGCATCGACCACCGAGCTTGGTAATTTGGCTTCATAGAAATCATACAAGCGCTGTTCATCGACCACAATATCGCGGCGCCGAGATTTGTGCTCCAGCGTTTCCACCTCGGTCAGCAGCGCTTGGTTCGCGACATAAAAATCTTCTTCACTACGCCATTGTGCTTCAACCAAGGCTGAGCGAATAAAAATATCTCTCGCGGCCAACGGATCAATCGGTGCAAACCGAACTTTACGACGGTTAACAACGGTCAAACCATATAAGGTTTTGGATTCAAACGCGACCACCTGCGCGGTTTTTAAGTCAAATCGAGGCTCACTGTGATGCAACTTCAGCAAATGTGGCGCAGCCTGTTCAATCCATTCAGGTTCAATTTTCCCACACACATGCGCAAACAAACGACTTGTTTCCAGTAAGTGACTCGCCACAATCCAGGCAGCTCCTTTCTTCGCTAAAGCCGAGCCAGGAAACACATAGAACTGGCGTTGACGAACGCCATGAAAAAATCCATCCGGATCACGTTGCCCCACGAAACTTAATAACCCCGGTAGACAAGCTTGATGCAACAATGACCAAGGTGTAGGCTCTGCTTGTGGCTCTGCTGTGCCTTTGAGACCCAACGCTTGGCGTAGTTGTTGATACATCGATTGCCATTCACGCACCCGTAACCAGGACAAATACTCACGTTGGCATAAGCGACGCCATTGACCACGGCTCAACGCTTGTTGTTGCGATTGTATGTAATGCCAAAGATGAATGAACGTCATGAAATCAGACGGTTCGGATACAAATCGAGCATGCTGTTGATCACTGGCCTGTTGCTTATCCTGTGGGCGTTCGCGAGGATCTTGAATAGACAGCGCACTGGTTAAAATCAGCATATCTTCCACACAACCCAAAGCTTGAGCAGCCACCAGCATCCGTCCCAACCTAGGATCGACTGGCAGTTTTGTCATTTGACGCCCGATGGATGTTAACCCCATGCCTTTAGAGGTTGATTCCACCGCATTCAATTCTTCTAACAACTTCACACCATCTCGAATCAAACGATCATCTGGCACATCCACCCATGGGAATGCTTCCATCCTTCCCAAGCGCAACGTCAACATGTTGAGTATCACTGCCGCTAAATTGGTTCGCAGAAGCTCAGGCTCAGTGAACAAAGGCCGACTCAAAAAGTCTTCTTCACTGTAAAGGCGGACACAGATACCCGCTTGTACCCGACCACAACGCCCCTGACGCTGATTCGCACTGGCTTGAGAAATGGGCTCAATGGGCAACCGCTGAACTTTACTGCGATGACTATAACGGCTTATTCGTGCCATGCCGCCATCGATCACATACCGAATATTGGGCACGGTAATCGACGTTTCTGCTACGTTGGTCGACAAGACAATGCGTGTTCCCACATGATCAGAAAAAACTTCCGCTTGGGCTTGATAGGTCATCCGCCCAAACAAAGGCAGCACTGAAGTGTGCGGTAAGTTCAGCTGCTCCAGATAGCGCTGAACTTCTTTGATTTCAGCTTCACCACTTAAGAAAACCAGGATATCACCACGACCTTCTTGCCAGAGGGACTGTGCAGCTTGCTCGACACCAACCGCCAGTTCCAGGGTGCCTTCAGCAGTTGCCAAGGGTTGATACCAAGTGCTTACTGGATAAGTACGACCCGAAACCGACACGACGGGCGCTTGATCAAAATGACGGGAAAACTTCTCGACATCAATGGTCGCAGAAGTGATAATTATTTTTAAATCTGGCCGTTTGGCTCGAATTTGTTTTAAATACCCTAGAATAAAATCTATGTTCAAACTTCGTTCATGTGCTTCATCAATGATGATCGCTTCATACGCATACAAGTAGGGATCATGTGCGAGTTCAGCCAGTAAGATACCATCCGTCATCAATTTAATCGCAGTTAAATCTGAGACTTGATCTGAGAAGCGAACCTGGTAACCAACCGTCTCACCAACCTCTTGCTGTAATTCTTGAGCAAGCCGCTCAGCCACACTTCGGGCGGCCAATCGCCGTGGCTGCGTATGACCAATGAGACCACGCGCCCCTAGACCCAACGCCAAACAAATTTTTGGAATTTGGGTGGTTTTTCCGGAGCCCGTATCACCAGCCACGATGACGACGGGATGTTTGGCTAGAGTGTCTTGAATAGTCGATGCCATCGCCGATACAGGCAACTCAGGCGGATAAGTTAACGTTAGCGAACGTAGCTGGGCTTGGCGCTGTTGCACGCGCTGAGAAGATTGCAATGCTCGCTGTGTTAATCGTTCAAGTTCTGCTTTCGAGACTGTTTTTTTATGTCGGGCAAGCCGACTGAGTTGACGACGGATAGAGGACGCATCCTGCAACCAACATTGTTCAAGCAAGGTAGGCGCAATAAGACTCAAGGCGTTTTCCTTTTAAAACCATGGAAAATGAAAAGCCGATTATAGCAAGGGTCTGCCTATATCTCGACCTTTTTTCAAAGTCAGATTCAACCTATCAACCGAGGTTTGGTTACAAAGGGTTGTCTTTGGTATTTAAATGGGTGCAGATAGCTGTTAAAATTTCGCTGCGGGTAATGATACCAATGACCTTATCATCATCAACAACGGGCAACACTTTAGGCTTTTGTCCCGTCATCGATTCAGCGATGGCCAAAACGCTGTCATGTAAACCTACCGACAAGACGTCTTTACGCATACAATCAGACACAGGCATCATCATGTCACAGTGGTACGTACCTTTCAGCATGATCATCATACAATCCTGCTCCGAAATAAAACCTAAAAGTTGCTTTTTATTGTCGATAACAGGCGCCCCAAGTTGCTTGGCATGTAGCAATTTAGTGGCAGCTTGTGCCAATAAGGTCTCAGGATTAAAGGTAACTGGCTGGTAGATCATGTAATCTTTAACCTTAAGCGATTCCATATTCATATCCTTTTGTATTGGTATTCTCTAAGTTTAGCCTAGATTTAATATGAAGAAACATTGATAACTATAGAATCAAAAAAAGTTGAGTGGACTTAATTTTGAGCACAAAAAAACCGAGCTAAAACTCGGTTTTTAAAGCAATTAGATGCCTACACAAGCATTAGATGCGCATTAAGTCCAAATGATTGATCTTAGGCTTATGCACATGACGCTGCATGGCTTGTACCTTTACAGGAATCGATTGACCATCTACTTCAATCGTTAACGTTTCTGTATAAAAACGCTCGTCTTCTTGAGCGTGGAACAAAGGACTGTGATCCAATTCAATGTTTAACGGCGTGGCACCGTTACCATAAATAACAGCGGGTACTTTTTGCATGTGACGTAGGCGGCGGCTCGCACCCTTCCCAATCGTCGTACGGATAGTAGCGGTAAATGTATTTTGCATAATGCTTTTCTCTCATTGGAGTTGAATAAAACAGTCTTTTTTGCGACCAAAAAGACCAAACATGCTGATTATACCACAATCCTTACCCAGCGCAAGCTTAGTCCCCTTGAGACTTCAGGGAAAACCCTGCACAATTAAAGGCAAACACATACTATTTACCAAAAGGAATCAAGGCTATGAGTGTTATCGATTCAACACAAGCTATTCATGCCATCGCGCTGGGCGGTTTTATCTTAGGCGGCGTCTCGCTTTGGCGCTTACAACGTAAGCTACAACAGACCCAGGTCGTCGCGGCACAAAGTGAACTCTATCAAGCTCAAGTGCAGAACTTAACCCAGCAGCTAACCACAAACCAAACGCAAAAAGAGCAGCTTATTCGAGCGCATGAAGGCATGAAAGCTCAATTCAACCAGCAGCAACAAGCCAGCGAACACCAACAACAGCAATTTCAGTTGCTCGCTCAAGAAGTGATCAAGGAACAAACTCAGCAGCTACAAAAGCAGAACAAAGAGCAACTGCACCAGAGTTTGGATCCGTTACGACA
>JADHND010000122.1 GCA_016779685.1 Shewanellaceae bacterium
ATCATGTCTCAGATTTCCTTCGCAAGCAACCAAACTAAGACACCATCTTTGATGCAGCCAGTTATAACAAAACAACAATTTTTGAGTGCTGCTCCCATGCGTGTTCAAGAAGTTATGAATCTAAGCCCTCATCATTGGACAACATTTTCATACCCAATTTTTGCTTTCTCCACTCGAGAGTTTTGGTATAAAGTCACACTATTAGGTTCTCAAATAAAATCACCGGCTGTCTTTTTAGAAATTGAAAACCTTAAACAAAAACAAATAGACGTTTTTGAAATTAGAGACCAGCAACCTTCTCGATTGCAAGCTAATATTGCGCTCCCCTCCAGCCAATTGTACGAAATATCAAACAAACCATCTCAGCCCCATATTTTTCTTATTAAAATGATTCACATACCTGATTTATCCTTCAAAATAAATCTTTGGGAACAGACTAAATTAATTCCACATATTCAAAAAAAGAGTCTGTTTCAAGGTTTACAATTTGGGATGATACTCGCCTTAAGTTGTTTTAGTCTCTTTATGGCACTGGCCAGCAAATCATTTAGTTTTGGTTTTTTTTGTAGCTTATGCTTAACACTTGCCGCACTGATTGCCAGTGTATATGGCTATATTCCTAACGGATTTTGTATAGGTCGTTTTCATATCAACATAATGCTCCTACTAGGTATCTTTTTATTAAAAATTTTAACCTACTTTACGCAACAAGTCCTGTATATTCATAAACAACGCTTTGAAATTATTCAAAATATAGCACGCACACGTTGGTTGGTTTTATGCTTATGTATTCTCTATCCATTCCATATTTTTATTCCATCTATTTTCTTTTTTATCTATTTTAGCGTCATTTGCTTGATGCTATGTCGCATTGGATTTCAGTGTTCGTCTGCTATAAAAACAAAATTGTTAGCTAAATTTTACTTAATTAGTTGGGTACCGTTAGCTATCAGCCTCATGATAATTTCAAGCCAATTATTTTTTACCCCTTGGTTTCTCGACAACATCTATAGTATTTTATTTCTAGGCTTAATTTTACAAGTGATTACTTTTACAGCTTTACTTGCAGAGCGGCAGCATTTGGAAAGAGTTGAAAATGAGCAGCATCAACGTGAAAAGTTACAATGCGCTTTTAAAAAATTACAAGAAGCTCACACCCAATTAGAAGAACTTAATACCATTGATAGCTTAACCGGCAGTAAAAACAAACTCGCATTTGAAGATTACATTACCAATGAAGCTGAACTTAGTCGCCTACTCAGGCAACCATTAAGCATCATTATGCTCGATCTCGACCATTTTAAAAATATAAATGATCAATTCGGACATCTTGCCGGCGACTATGCCCTGAAAGAAGTTGTCAAAATCATTCAGACAAACTTAAAACGTCCCAAGGATTTTTTGGCGAGATTTGGGGGAGAAGAGTTGTCCATTGCTCTGCCAAATACCGATGAGGATAGCGGCCACTTTATCGCAACAAACATCTGCAATGCCATCGCTCAGATGAATCTCAATTGGGAAGGCAACACCATCCCACTCACTGCCAGCCTGGGCATCTGCTCAGCAATATTAAGCGGTAAAAATGATGTCTTTCATTTGGTTCAATTGGCAGATAATGCAATGTATCAGGCAAAATTTTCTGGACGTAACCAAGTGAAAACGATACCCTTTGACGTGATTTTACTTAATCAACCTTTGTCCTGCTATCAAATCGGAGATGTCACATGCAATTAAACGCTGGTTCTTTTCCTAATCGACGGTTACGTCGATTACGCACACACTCATTCAGTCGCGCTCTAACTGCAGAAAATCGACTCCATGTCAGCGATTTAATCTATCCAATGTTTGTGATGGAAGGCCACCAGCAACAAGAACCTATTCCCTCGATGCCATTCCAATATCGCTATAGTCTGGATATGCTGCTAGAGGCGCTCCAAGAGGTGACCGCTCTCAATATTCCTGCGATAGCATTATTCCCTGTTATTTCAAAACATAAAAAAACAGCCGATGCAAGCGAATCATACAATGCTGAAGGCCTTATCCAAACCGCAATTAAAAGCATCAAACAAGCATTCCCAAATCTGGGTTTAATAACCGATATTGCCTTGGATCCATACACCTCGCATGGTCAAGATGGCATACTTGATAAAAATGGCTGTATTTTAAACGATGCAACCAATGAAATTTTAATTCAACAAGCCTTAAGTCATGCGCAAGCAGGTACCGACATTATCGCACCTTCAGATATGATGGATGGTCGAATTCAAGCCATTCGCCAGGCACTGGAACTGCATGGATTTCATCATACACAGATAATGTCATATGCTGCAAAATATGCCTCTAACTTCTATGGTCCTTTTAGAGATGCCGTCGGTTCAAAACAACAGCTAAAAGGCGCCTCTAAAGCCAGTTATCAGATGGATCCTAGTAACAGTGACGAAGCGCTGCATGAAGTGTCTCTAGACATACAGGAAGGCGCTGATATGGTTATTATTAAACCAGGGATGCCTTATTTAGATGTACTCTATCGAGTCAAAAAAACACTTGCGGTTCCAACATTTGCGTACCAAGTCAGCGGCGAATATGCGATGCAACAAGCAGCCTTTGCGCAAGGCTGGCTCGAACCCAAAAGCACTATACTCGAATCATTATTATGCTTTAAGCGAGCTGGAGCTGATGGTATCTTAACATATCATGCCAAACAGGCCGCGACTTGGCTCAATGACGACGACTAGCTCTATTTTTAAGCTAAGCTGCTCTGATTGAGCTGCTTAGCTTATCCGGAAAAATCCTTCATATTGTGCTTTGGCAATTGATGCGTCAATGATATTATATAACAAATACTTAGAATTATTTATCATATAATAAACATGCTTAAACTATATTTAACCTCAAATCATCTCAAACCTTTTCTACTCCTTCTACTAAGCTTTACGCCTTCATGTTTTGCAAAGGGACTCGAACAACCGATTGATCTAACGCATTCTTTGCTTGGCTGGATTGCTTTGGCTGTTTTCATTTTATCGTATGTGTTTGTTATAGCAGAAGATTACTTTCATTTGCGTAAATCAAAACCTGTTCTGATGGCAGCAGGCTTGATCTGGCTCATGATAGGCTTTTATTACAACAGCATCCATCAAGCACACATTGCAGAGGCAGCTTTTAATCACCACCTGCTCGAGTATGCTCAACTACTGTTGTTTTTACTGGTCGCCATGGCATACATCAATGCTATGGAAGAACGTCTTGTTTTTGACTATTTACGCGTATCCATGATCCAGAAAAAGCTCAATTTACGTAATTTGTTTTGGATTACTGGCATTTTGGCCTTCATCATTTCATCTTTTGCCAACAATCTAACGACGGCCATGCTCATGTGCGCAATCGTGCTTAAAATGGCACCAACGAATAAGCGATTTATTAACTTATCCTGTATTAATATCGTCGTAGCTTCCAATGCAGGTGGCGCATTTAGTCCGTTTGGGGATATCACCACACTCATGATTTGGCAAGCTGGCTTGGTCGAATTTTCTCAATTTTGGGCTCTATTTATACCTGCTGTTGTTAATTTTATCATTCCCGCTCTTATTTTTAGCTGGATGATTCCGCCCATTCCAGCTGGCCAAGTTGAGCAGACACCCGTGCAACTTAAACGAGGCGCTAAAAGAATTGTCTGCCTGTTCGGTTTAACCATTGGAACAGCAGTTGCTTGCCATAACTTTGCGGGATTGCCCGCAGTGCTGGGGATGATGATGGGATTGGCATACTTGAAGTTTTTTGGATTTTTTCTACGAAAAAGCTTACCCAGATCTTTATATTTAAAACGTCAAATCGCCCAGCAACAAAAAGACAAAGCCGCACTTGAACAATTAGGCACCATTGTACCGTTCGACGTGTTTGATAAAATTGCTCGCGCCGAATGGGATACACTGCTGTTTTTTTATGGTGTAGTTATGTGCGTAGGTGGTCTTAACTTTTTAGGCTATCTCAGCCTGTTTTCAGAACAACTTTACCAACAATGGAATCCGACATACGCCAACATTGTAGTCGGCGTCATGTCAGCTATAGTAGACAACATTCCTGTCATGTTTGCTGTCATCAACATGCATCCAGACATGGATCTTCAGCAATGGCTACTGGTCACGATGACGGCTGGTGTTGGGGGCAGCTTGCTCTCAGTAGGATCTGCTGCTGGTGTTGCTCTAATGGGGCAAACTCGAGGAGTTTATTCATTTATGAGCCATTTGAAGTGGTCGTGGGTTATTGCCATAGGCTATGTCGCCTCTATCGCTGTTCATTTGTGGCTCAACTCCTAATGAAATTGCCCTTCTCTCGATACGAAGGGTGGTGCTGATGCATTCCCACAAAAGGGGTATGCAAAATAAGACCTAAGACTTTGAATTAATATTAAATTTTTATTTCAAAGTCTCTTATCATGTACTCAAATACCTATATCAAATAGGATGTTTTTTCTCATTAAAGTTATCACCTCTTCACACGATATAAAGAGGTATGCAATATATTAAATCCTTATTACAAAATAGTTATCTTCTGCGACTACTACTTGTAAACGCTCTATTTGGGTGTGGCCAGCTTTCGCAATCAAATCCAACTTCAGAACCGCAGCCACCCTTTTATCTGAGTCAATGTCCAGTCGTCCATCATATGCCTTCTACTATCCATCATTTATTAATTACTGAAATTGGGGAACCTCAACCGGGCTATCAAGATTGGATAGAAATTTACAATGCTTCTTCCGAGCCACTATTGCTCAGTGAATACACTTTGAGAACGCAATATCAAAGTCAATATGGAGAAAAACAAAATAGTTTGACCGATTTTGTTTTTCCCAACAAATGGCTTGAACCCTACTCATATTATGTTGTCTTTGCTACCCATAGTACCGATAGAAATCATTGGTCAAACGATTTGACTACGGATTATTTGACTAAGATACAACAAGACAACACGATGTATACTCTGAGTTTACAAAAAACACGTGGTTCAGTTGAATTATTGCGTAACGATCAAACGGTCGACTTTGTCCGTTACGGCGCGAACTTCGAAGCACCTAAGACCGCACTTCATTGGCAAGGAGGTTCTGCACCTGCGCTTGGGCACCCCTTACGCTTTTCTTCTCTCATGCGCAAGTATCCTTATGAGGACACACAAAGCTCTTATGATTGGGTTGTTAGTAGCTTTGCAACCAAAGGCGGGATAAACGACATAGACCCTTACGACTTAGCT
>JADHND010000123.1 GCA_016779685.1 Shewanellaceae bacterium
ACGCGACTTAAAAACCATTGCGGACGATTACGCAGTACTCATTATTGATGCTGTTAATAAGGCAAACAGTGGGCGTATTACCACAGAATCAGCTCTGGAGAACGTTGAACAAGCAAAAAAACGTATAGAAGATAAGTGGGGGAAATATACGCAAACTCAACTAACACAGGAGGAAGCTAAGCTGGTCAAGGAGGCGGAAAACCTGTTTATCAATGCCAACAAAAGCATTGACCAACTGCTCAGCCAACTCCGCCAGATGCGTGGCACCAATGCAAATACTTTATCGCGATTTGATGGGCCACTCTATGACACCATTGATCCTATCAGTGAGAAAATTACCGAATTAGTCGAACTACAACTAGATGTTGCTTCGTTTGAACGAGAAAAAATATCCCAAAACTACAAAAGCATTAAACAAAGTACAATCTTGATTGGCTTTATCACCCTGCTGGTTATTCTGACTTTTAACCTTATGAATTATCGAACCATTCATCGAACGCTGCAAAATTTAACTCACATCATGAGCTTAGTCGCTAAAGAAAATAACCTAACAATTCAAGCTGAAGTATCAGGCCCCCTAGAGTTTGCTGAAATTGCAACCAATCTCAACAATATGCTAAGTCAAATGAACATGGTCATGAAAGAAATTGACAGCGCTAGCCAGCAGCTCAAAAAAACCTCCGATGAAATTGTCATGATCAGCAAAGAAACCACTTCCAGCGTCTACACACAAGATGAACAGGTAAGTAATATTTCTTTAGCGATGACGACACTCTTAGACTGCTCTAAAAATGTTTCTGAAAATGCCGAAAATGCCGCAAAAACTGCTGACAACACGATGGATGAAGCGATGAGTGGCCAAAATATCGTAGAGCGCTCAGTAGAAGCCACCCAACAATTGGTTAACAAAGTGGCCGATATTGACGAGGATAT
Organism: Shewanellaceae bacterium; assembly: GCA_016779685.1. GTDB lineage: Bacteria > Pseudomonadota > Gammaproteobacteria > Enterobacterales > Shewanellaceae > UBA2521. The sequence continues at coordinate 934 of JADHND010000123.1, forward strand.
CCGCCACCTTGATAAAGAGGTCCAAAGTATTGAATCTGTTGTCAGTGTTATTAGTGATATTGCCGATCAAACCAACCTGTTAGCACTCAATGCGGCTATCGAAGCTGCGCGTGCTGGCGAACAAGGCAGAGGTTTTGCTGTTGTTGCAGATGAAGTGAGAACCCTAGCCAACCGGACCATTACCTCCACCACGGAAATTCAAACTTCTGTGCAACAGCTCCTACAGGGTACCAGTAAAGCCGTCGAATCCATCGAGGAAAGCTCGCAGCATGCCAACGATACAGGCGATAAAGCCCAAGCAGCCAGCACTGCACTGTCGACTATTCAGAGCGCTGTCGTGAATATAACAGATATCAATCGCTTAATCGCCACAGCAAGCGAAGAACAAGATTATATTATTAAAGAGATTCATGACTCGATTCAGACCATACAGAATGCCTCGAAGAAGACCTCAAACAGCGCCGATGGTCTTAACATGTCAAGTGAGCTTTTACTGAAGCTTGCCGTATCATTAAACAAAATGACCAGTGCCTTTAAAGTAAAATAAAAGGGGATGCAAGTTGGTATCTACAACCTTTTTTGATGATTGCACTTTAAGTAAGTATAATAAGCAACTATCAAGTTTCAAAATGGTTTTATTATGTTCCAAATTGCTTTATACGAACCTGAGATTGCACCCAATACTGGTAATATCATGCGCCTATGTGCCAACAATGGTTGCCACTTACATCTGATTGAACCTCTCGGTTTTGAATTAACGGATAAAGGATTAAAGCGAGCCGGCCTTGATTATCGTGATTTAAGTTGTGTCACGAAACATTCTGATTTTAATGCTTTTTTAGAACACATAGATGGTCAACGTCTCTTTGCCTGTACCACTAAAGGCAGCGTACCTCATTCAGAGCCACAATACCAAGCAGGCGATATCTTTTTATTTGGCCCTGAATCCAGAGGCCTACCGATCGATATCATCAGTACGTTTAATCCCAATCGACGCATCAGAGTACCGATGCAAGACAATAGCCGCAGCTTGAATTTATCCAATACAGTCGCAATTATAAGCTACGAAGCATGGCGACAATGTCACTACAAAGGCGGCCAGTGAAAAGAAAAGGCTTTTCTCTTATGTTGAGCGAGAGCAGAGACAACACCTAGGCGGGGCTTGGCCATCCCGCCTGATGGAAATATGAATCTATTTGCCCACAATACATCATTCGAATATTATTCTACAGTAACAGATTTCGCCAAATTACGGGGCTGGTCAATATCTGTTCCTTTGATCAATGCAACGTAATAAGATAACAATTGTAAGGGTATCGTGTAAACCAGGGGTGCCAACCAAGGTTCACAGTGAGGTATGCGAATGACTTTCATGCTATCAATACAATCGAAATGAACTTCTTGATCTGCAAACACATACATAACACCACCCCGAGCCTGAACTTCTTGGATATTTGATTTCAGTTTCTCTAACAACTCATTATTGGGCGCAACCACGATGACCGGCATATTATTATCAATTAGAGCCAATGGCCCATGCTTTAATTCCCCAGCAGCATAAGCCTCGGCATGAATGTAAGAAATTTCTTTTAGCTTTAAAGCACCTTCCATCGCAATGGGGTATTGTTCACCACGACCTAAAAACAAGGCATGCTGCTTATCTGAGAAATCTTCCGCTAAATCAGCAATCGATTGCTCAACATTAAGTACGTTCTCGATGATTTGTGGTAATTGCTTCAATGCCTGGCTATATTGCTCAAACCAGGCTTCATGACAATGGTGCTGCTGCGCAATCGCACCCGTTAACAACAATAACCCAGTCAGCTGCACAGTAAAGGCTTTTGTAGAAGCGACACCAATTTCTGTGCCGGCATGCATCATATAGTTCAAGCTAGATTCACGCACAATTGAGCTGGTTGCCACATTACAAATCGAGAGCGTATGCTGGTAGCCTATTTTCTTGGCTAAGCGTAAAGCTTCCAGCGTATCTGCGGTTTCTCCAGACTGTGAGATGGTGACAAATAAACAGTTGGACGGCACAATACTGTTACGATAACGAAACTCAGAGGCAATCTCGACGCGACAGGAAATTTTAGCCATATCTTCTAGCCAATATTGAGCGACTAAACCCGCATGATAGCTGGTCCCGCAGGCAACAATCTGGACATGCTCAACACCTGCCAACAACGCCGGCGCTTGATCCCCAAAAGCAGCTCGCGCCAAATTAGAAAAGTCCAATCGTTCTCTTAATGTTTGTCTTAACGCATGCGGCTGCTCATGAATTTCTTTCAGCATAAAATGCCTAAAACCAGCCTTGTCTTGCACTGAAACCTTAGCATCTATTTCAACCTGCTTCCGAACAACTGGCTGAAGCGCATCATCGAAGATAGCGATTGACTTTGGCTGAATTAAAGCAATATCACCTTCTTCTAGATAAGTAAATTGACTGGATAAAGCAGCCAACGCCATTTGGTCTGAAGCAATGAAGTTTTCACCTATCCCGTGCCCAATAACCATAGGACTTCCAGAGCGCGCAGCCACCATGGTATCGGCTTGATGTCGGTCGATCGCCACCAAGCCGTAGGTGCCAATTAACTCAGCAACAGCAGTATGCACGGCTTCTAACAAACTATCTGTGTGCGCTAAAGACGCATGAATAAGATGGGCAATGACCTCTGAATCTGTATCCGATACAAAAATATAACCAGCTTGCTGAAGACGCTGACGGAGCGGCATATAATTTTCAATAATACCATTGTGGACAATGGCCACCCGGTCATGAGAGTGATGCGGATGCGCATTCACAGCGGATGGCTTACCATGGGTTGCCCAGCGCGTATGCGCAATACCTGTTGTCCCTGCGAACGTACCCTCTCCAAGCACAGCAGCAAGACGCGCTACCTTCCCCGTTTCTTTAAATGTCTTAAACGTTTGGTGGGCAAGCAAAGTCAGGCCTGCCGAATCATACCCACGATACTCCAAAGCCTGCAAACCATTTAACAGAAGCTCCTCAACAGACCGCTGTGCACATGCACCTACAATTCCACACATAAAAACCTATCTCTTGTTAAAAGTTACTTTAATTATCTTTTTTCGGTCGCTTCCAGCCTTGAACATGCACCTGCCTACCACGTGTCAACACCAATTCATGGGCAGCCACATCATCGGTAATAGTCGAACCCGCTGCAACCGTTGCTCCTAAGCCAATCTTTACAGGTGCAACCAATTGCGAGCCTGAACCAATAAAAGCATGCTCCTCAATTATTGTAGGGTGTTTGTTCGCTCCATCATAGTTACAGGTAATGGTACCAGCGCCAATATTAACACACTCACCAACCTGACAATCACCCAAATAGGTAAGATGATTGACTTTAGCTTGTTCAGCTAGAACAGACTCTTTTAGCTCAACAAAATTACCAACCCGATTCTTTCCCTGTAAATGAGTGCCTGGACGCAGACGAGCAAAAGGGCCAACCTGAGACTGCGGGCCTACAACGGCATCTTCAATCACGGTCATGGGTAAAATGCGGACACCGTCACCAACGGTACAATCTTTTAAAACCACATTCGCACCAATGTGAACACCGTCACCCAACGTAACCTCTCCCTCAACCAAGACATTCGCATCTATCACCACATCTTGCCCCACATGCAAGGAACCACGTAGGTCAAATCGCTGTGGGTCTTGAAGGGTCACTCCCTGCAACAAAAGGGCGTTGGCTTGCTGTAACTGGTAAGATCTTTCTAAAGCGGCCTGCTGCATACGATCGTTTACCCCTGTTATCTCCAAAATATCGGCGACAGGTAAAGCCAGAACCGGCTGCTTAGACTGATAACCCAAAGCGACCATATCGGTTAAATAATATTCTTGCTGAGTATTGTCGTTCGTTAACTGGGGTAACCATTGATGCAAGGCGCTACCCTTAACGGCAAACACGCCTGTGTTTATTTCTTGTATTTGCTTTTGGATCAAACTGGCATCTTTTTCTTCAATAATTTCAGCGATAGAACCTCGACCATCTCGTACCAAGCGCCCATAACCGAAAGGTTGCTCCAGCTCAGCACTCAACAGCACACACGAATGTTCAGTTAATGCCTGCAACATCGGCAGCAACGTCTTTGATTGGATCAACGGCACATCACCATACAAAATCAAAACATCATCATCACACTCAATTTGAGGCAATGCTTGCTGTACAGCATGCCCTGTACCCAGTTGGGCTGTTTGTTCAACCCAAATCAAAGTCTGATCTCGCAATGATTCTGTTAATTGATGCGCACGGTGTCCGCAAACAAT
>JADHND010000124.1 GCA_016779685.1 Shewanellaceae bacterium
CCAGTTGAGTTTAGTCAGCGCGCTGCTGATAAAGTACAGAGTTTATTGGCGGAAGAAGAGAATCCATCCTTAAAGTTAAGGGTTTATGTAACAGGTGGCGGTTGCTCAGGATTTCAGTACGGTTTTACCTTTGACGACAAGTTAAATGAAGGCGATATGACCATTGAAAAAAACGGTGCACAACTTATTGTCGATCCGATGAGTTTACAATATTTGGTTGGTGCAAAAATTGATTACAGCTCAGGCCTAGAGGGCTCTCGATTCTTTGTTGACAACCCGAATGCGACAACGACTTGTGGTTGTGGTGCTTCATTCACGATTTAAATTCCCTATGACGCCTGATGGCTTCTTGCTTTCTCCCGCTTTTATCAAGAAGTAGGGAAGAAAGCACCTAAGATAGCTTGGCGTTGAGCGCCTGTAACCTGAGGTTCATTCGAGGTTTTCTGATCCTTAAAGCAAGCGGCTAGCCACGCAAAAGCAACCGCCTCGACTTGAAGAGAAGCGATGCCGAGCTGATCGGTTTTGTCGACGGGATGTTGTGGTAAATGCTGCTGTAAGCATTGCAATAGATACGTATTCAAAGCGCCGCCACCACAGACAAAAACCTCTCCTTTGGGCGCAATTTTTTTTATTTCATTGGCGATAGTATGGCAAGTGAGCTCCAATAATGTTGCTTGAATATCTGCTGGATCTACTTTTGGAAAGGATGCCAAATGAGTTTCAAGCCAAGCAGTATTGAACAGTTCTCGTCCTGTGCTTTTCGGGGATGGCAAAGCGAAGTAAGGCGTGGTTAAAAAATGGTGCAGCAGTGACGAATGAGCGGTTCCCTGCCGCGCAAACTGACCATCTTGATCATAGGGTTTTGCCAATTGCTTTCTAGCCCAAAGATCCATGAGTGTATTACCAGGGCCACTATCAAAACCCAGTATTTCACCTTGGCTAGGTAAATAGGTGATGTTTGCGATGCCACCGATATTGACTATGAAGCGAGATGTTTTTTGAGTAAAAAACATCTTGCGATGAAATGCCGGCACCAAAGGCGCCCCTTGCCCGCCTAAAGCAATGTCTTTGCTTCTAAAGTCTGCGATGACATCAATGTTGGTTAAGCAGGCAATCGTATGTGGATCGCCTATTTGCATACTGAAAGGAAAGCTTCCCTCAGGAAAATGTCGAATAGTCTGCCCATGGCTGCCAATAGCTTCAATGTCGGCTGGCTGTAATTGCGCTTGCTGCATGACTTCAATGGCCGCTTGCGCAAACAGCACGCCTAATTGGCGGTGGGTTTGGCCCAGCTGGTTGAGGTTAATGTTGTCGGTATGACACAAATGATGGATGGTTTCAGCCACATTTTGTGGCCATGGTGCTTCATGGTATGCAACCAATTTAATGGTACCTTGATCCATAGCAATGAGAGCGGCATCGATACCATCAACGCTGGTACCCGACATTAATCCTATAAAATAGCGTTTAGTTGTCATAATGTGCGTATCGAACCACTTTGTGATGTTGAATTTTATTCAGTAAATTATTTGATAAGTTCAAAAAATCTTGTTTATCGGATGCTATGATCGATTTAGGTTGAGGTAATATAACAGTCCGAGGATTTCTATGCTGACCATTGACGATGAATTCATAGTGTAAATGAGGTCCGGTAGCACGCCCTGTTCGACCAACTGTTCCGATAATTTGTCCTTGTTTTATCGAGGAGCCGGCGCGGACATATCGTTTGTGTAAATGAAGGTATTTGGTAATATAGTTTCCGCTGTGTTTGATAAAAATATAATTACCATTATAGGCGCTGTAACTCGATTTAATGACGCGCCCATCGCCAGCAGCTTTAATGGGCGTGCCAGTGGGTGCGGCATAGTCAACACCTCTATGGGGTTTAACCCGGCCAGTAACTGGGTGGAGGCGGCGCAGGTTGAAGTTAGAACTAACACGGGTAAAATCAACGGGCGATCTTAAAAAAGCTTTACGCGTGCTGCGCCCTTCTTTGTTGTAGTATTCGCCATTTTGGTGGCGAATGGCTTCAAATTTCTGGTCTTGATTGATAAATTCCGCGGCGACTATATGACCATGATCAACGAAAACGCCATCGGCGTATCGATGTTCAAATAAAACACTAAACGAGTCGCCCTGTCGAATATCGAGAGCAAAGTCAATATCCCAACCAAACAAATTGGCGAGCTCCATAATTTGAGAGGGGGATAACCCCGCTTCAATACCAGCATTCCAGAAATTATCTGAGATCTCAGCAGTTGCAAAAAAAATCCTTTTTTCAATATCGCGTTCAATGATATTTTCTTGATAGTCGCCATTAGAGAAAGTAATGACAATTTGTTTTTCACTGTCTAGGTTGTAATGTAATTTACGAAATTCTTTGGTTTTAGTGGTGTGAATAAATAATTTATCACCCGGGCGAATATATTTTGATTTTTTACTAAATTGAGTCAATTGGGATATTTCGTAAGCTTGCTTATTGCTGATTCCAATTTGTTCTAGAATCATTGAAATGGTATCGCCTTTTTGAACAAGATATTCATATTCATATTGACTGGAGTTGATATTCGCATGCTTTAATTTGGGAGCCAAAAGCTTTCCTTTTAATTCAAGTGGATAGCTTGTGTTGAGCTCTAAATCAACAATAACACGTTGATTGGTTGTTTGATCCATAGGCCAGATGATAAATATCAAAATGAATAGGCTGCAAAGACCAATTATGGTTTGATGTATCTTTGGTAATAATTGAAAAAAGGTGACGACATTAAACATAAATTACTTCTTTTAATCCTATAATCAACAAACTATTTGCTTTCGCTTAGCGAAAGGGTAAAATTGGATCTTTTATTTTCTGTATCCTTTGTTTCAGGAGCTGAACATCATATGGCTGATCAACAACAACTAGCGCAAATTCATCGTGGTATTGATGAAATTTTAGTTGAAAAAGAGCTGCTTGAAAAGCTGAAAGCATCTCGTTCTTTGACAATTAAATTTGGCGCTGACCCAACAGCGTGCGATCTTCATCTTGGTCATACCGTTATTTTAAACAAATTACGTCAGTTTCAGCAACTAGGGCATCATGTTGTGTTTTTAATTGGTGATTTTACAGCTATGGTAGGAGATCCAACTGGCAAAAACAACACCCGTCCTCCTTTAACACGTGAAGAGGTGTTGAGCAATGCTAAAACTTATACAGATCAAGTTTTTAAAATTTTAGATCCCGAGCGAACCACGGTTAGATATAATTCAGAATGGTTGGAACAATTGGGTGCAGGTGGCTTGGTTTCACTTGCCTCACAGCAAACAGTCGCACGTATGTTAGAACGAGATGATTTTAAAAAGCGTTATGCTGGTGGCACAGCCATCGCCATTCATGAGTTTTTGTATCCATTATTACAAGGCTATGATTCGGTCGCTTTGAAATCCGATATTGAAATTGGTGGTTCCGACCAAAAATTTAATTTATTGATGGGCAGAGAATTACAAAAAGCCCATGGTCAAAAACCGCAAGTTGTGATGACCATGCCATTGCTTGTCGGCTTAGATGGCGTCAAGAAAATGTCAAAATCGCAACACAATTATATCGGCGTGACTGAGCATCCTTCGGACATGTTCGGGAAGCTGATGTCGATTTCAGATGACTTAATGTGGTCTTATTTTGAACTCTTGTCTTTTAAAGCACTTACAGATATTGAAGCCTTAAAATCGGATGTGCTTGCTGGCAGCAATCCTCGCGACGTGAAGATACTATTGGCTAAAGAAATAGTGGCTCGTTTTCATGATGAAGCGGCGGCGGCGAAGGCCGAGTTAGATTTTGTGAACCGTTTTCAGAAAGGTGCCGTGCCGGATGACATGCCTCACGTTGAATTATCCAGTGAGTCCACTGGCTTGATGATTGCTCATATATTAAAGGAAGCGCAGTTGGTACAATCCACCTCTGAAGCGATGCGTATGATACGCCAAGGTGCAGTTAAAATTGATGGTGTTAAAATCGATGATCCTAAGTTAACCATCGATGTCGATACGGAAGCTGTGTATCAAGTTGGCAAGCGCAAGTTTGCTAAAGTTAAGCTGATTGCTCTCGCGTAGACGCAATCAGCCGCTTGGCTTGATTAATGTGTTTGAATTCGAGAGGCCAAACTCGGTAGTGTCCAATGCCATTGAATGGCACCTAATCTAATCCCTAAAGTGGCGGCAACTGCGAGCAGCATACTGATATGGGTGTCGACCTGTAAAATAAATAGCATGCTATACAATACGCCACCGATCATCGCGGCAGTTGCATAAATTTCTTGCTTGAAGATGTATGGTATTTGCTGACAAAAGACATCGCGTATCATGCCGCCACCTATCCCAGATAGCATCCCCATAAAAGTAGCAATCGCTGGAGAGCAGCCCATTTCGAGAGCTTTGTTGGTGCCCAGAACAGCGAATACGGCGAGACCGATTGCATCCGCATGCGGTAAATATTTAATCGCGATTGAATATCGCTGGCTTAATAAGACGCAGCAGAGCAGAGTGCTCAAAATCACCCAAAAGTAGAGTGTATCTTCTAGCCAAAAAATCGGTGTTGCACCTAACATCATATCACGCAGGGTTCCGCCTCCGATGGCAGTGACCAAAGCTAGAATAAAACAACCAAAGAGATCCATTTTGTGACGAGTTGCTGTGAGTAATCCTGTCATGGCAAATACAGCTGTTCCAAATAAATCAAACGCGTATAAAAAAGAATGAAAAGATGGCATGTTGTGGCTATGAATCAAGAGAGAGAAATAATGGCACTATTGTATGCGGAATCATAGTGCCTAGCAAGTGCTGTTCTTTGCTGTTTGATCAATCTGTTAGAAGGGACTTTTCTTTTTTTCTTCTTCCTTCTTTGCCAGTATATCTAAGATATGCATGACCATTTCTGCCGAATGTTTGCCAGCTTTTTCAATGTAACTATCAAAATCTACAGGGGAGTCGTTGTTGGCGTTATCACTTAATGAACGAATGACCACGAAAGGTACTTTGAGTTGATGGCATGTTTGGGCAATGGCAGCCGCTTCCATTTCACAAGCTGAAATGGTTGGAAAGTTTTTGACAATGGCCTTGGTTTGTTCAGGGGTACAGATGAAACTATCTCCAGTGCCAATCAAACCTTCTTTTGCTTTGACGGTACCCAATTTTGAAATGGCTTCCTGCGCAGCTTCGATAAGTTTTTGATCCGGTAAATAAGCAGCTGG
>JADHND010000125.1 GCA_016779685.1 Shewanellaceae bacterium
CCAGTTCCCCGAATAGCGTTAAGCGCCACCTTGGGAAACCTAGACGACATTCCGCAAGCATTGCGTCAGAATGCGGATATTCCCTGCACAATTTTAAAAAGTGATGCCGTACAATCAGAATTGAAGTTTAAAGTGCAAGGATACGTTAACCCGTTTCAAGACACGGATGCTAAGCCGGCATTTTACCAAATGTGTGATGATTTATATCAGTTTTGCAGGGGTGGTTCTCACTTGGTTTTTGCCAATAGTCGCAAGAATACCGAGGCTATAAGCGCTCAATTAAGCGATAAGTGTGAACAAGATGTCGTTCCCAATGAATTTTTTCCGCATCATGGTTCTTTACATAAACACCTTCGAGAAGCGCTGGAAGACAGGCTTCAACAAGATAACCTTCCGACTACGGCCATCTGCACCATGACGCTTGAGCTGGGTATTGATATTGGCAAGGTGGATTCCGTCATACAAGTGACACCTCCCCATTCCGTGTCATCTCTGAGGCAAAGGCTCGGGCGCTCTGGTCGTAGAGGTTCACCCGCAGTTCTCAGAATGCTGATAGATGAAGATGAAATTCATGCCGATTCTCATATTGTAAATAAGCTAAGAATAGGATTACTTCAGTCCTTGGCGATAACACGGCTTCTTATCATACATAAGTGGTATGAACCTGCTGACATGGGGCGTTTTCATTTTTCAACTTTGTTACACCAGATTCTTGCGTTAATTGCACAATGGGGCGGTATTCGCGCAGATCAAGTTTACCGATTGCTTTGTAAGAAAGGTTGTTTTAATCATGTCACTGTAGAGCAGTTTAAAAAACTACTGTCCCACATGGGGGAAGAAAACCTGATAGTGCAGCTATCGAGTGGTGAGTTGGTTTTGGGTTTAAAGGGTGAATTTTTAACCAACAAATACACTTTCTACGCCGTTTTCAAAACACCAGAGGAATTTAGAGTGATCACGGGCGATAAGACTTTGGGAACATTACCGGTCGATTCTCCAATTCTAGAGGAACAGCATATTATTTTTACAGGTCGAAGATGGAAAGTTGAGAGCATAGACAAAGATAAAAAAATCATTCAGGTGTCACCTGCTAAGGGAGGCAAACCACCTGAATTCAGTGGCGAAGGTATGTTGGTTCACGACTTGGTTAGGCAAGAGATGTTTCGTATCTACGAAAGTGAAGATTATAGAATCCCTTCTGAACATGGTCAGGTAGATTACTTAGATGCCACAGCCAAAGCGCTTTTTGATGAGGGCTTGGAATTTTTTAAAGCAGCTTCATTAAAAGATCGCAGAATTTTTGAAAACAATGGTGATGTTTTTATTGTACCTTGGATGGGAGATAAAATAGTAAACACCATCACCGCCATGCTTATGAAGTCAGGATATACAGCTTCTGCTTTTGCTGGCGTCATTGAGGTGGAAAAAACAACTTTGCCAGAGGTCATAAATTGCCTTAAAACGATTTGCGAGGAAAATAGCATGACGAATACGGATCTCGCAATGGGTGTACCTAATATCAAAGTTGAAAAATATGATGACGCTTTACCAGAATGTTTATTGATCGAAGGATACGGTCAAAGATGTTTTGATGTTAAGAATGCCATTCTATGGCTAAAAAAATGGCTTCCTTAATAAGAAGCCTTTATGTCTCTAACGTCTACCAAGAGATCATCATTTAGGGTTTTCGTTTCAGTGTCACTCATACACACATACTTGTTGCGAACACTGATTCGTCCTGTTGTCTCCATTTAACCCATCATGATGTCTTGACCTAAAGTCGCACGATATTGAATATAAGCATCTCTAACCTGCTTTCTTTTTAAGTTGGTTGAGATTCTATCTGGTTTAACTTAACCGCTTGCTATTTTTCTTAGACGTTCTCTGACGGCTTTTTTGACAGATTCAGCAGTAATACTAATCATATGATTGGATTCCTTTAGGATCGATAGTGGATTTATAAACTATAAACAGGAGTATGAAGATCTTTCAAATGTGAAGCAACTGGTCGCCATGTTAAATGATTACCCTCAATAGAGGTTATTTACGTACAAAGAGGCATTCCACTGATCTGAACAGCCCATCCATGAGCTAAGCTTGGCAAGGTAATTGTTCAATATCATTGAGCAATCTTATCAATGAGCGCCCTACTGCGGACGCTAGATTGACGGGAACTGCGTTACCAATTTGTTTATAGACTGCGCTTGTAGAACCGCAAAATTCCCATTCATCAGGAAAGGTTTGTATTCTGGCGTATTCCCTTGTTTGGAGAGGTCTGGTTTCTTCTGGATGACAACGCTCCGTTTGTTTTTGTGCAGGGGCACATGTTAAGGTTAAACTAGGCGCCTCAAGTGACAAGCGTCTGGCCATACCTGTTTTACCACCACCTAAATAAAAACTGGCTTGCATATATTCTTTTTGTAAATCCAACGGCAAATCTCTCCAATAGCCACCGGGGGGAACATGATCGAGAATGGCTTTTTTTCGGGCAGGATAGGTTTGGCCTGAAGATGGAGGAACATCGCAAGGATATAATTCTCCGGCTTTCAACGCGTCTCTTAGATTCATCATACGTTCAAAGGGCGCAGGCCAATGAAAGTTGACTTTGTTGGCGTAATCATTACGAATACCGATGAGGAACAGACGTTCTCTCTTTTGAGGTACTTTATAAAAAATAGCTTTCAGTACCCTAGGTTCGACCAAGGTATAACCTAAATCAGCGATGACTTGTTTGATGGTTGCAATGGTTCGACCATCATCATGGTTGAGTAAGCCTCGTACATTTTCCGCCATAAACACTTTAGGCTGAAGCGTTTTAACAGCTCTAGCAAATTCAAAAAATAGTGTGCCTCGTGTATCATCAAAACCGAGTTTATGCCCTGCATAAGAGAAAGCTTGGCATGGAAAGCCACCGGTGAGTAAGTCAACATTTTGTTGAATATTTTCAAAAGCAATATTTTGTATATCCCCATGTACCACATTCCATTCAGGTCTATTTTTTTTCAGCGTTTCACAAGCATATTTATCAACTTCATTCAGGAATAAGCTCTTGAAACCTGCTTGTTCAAGCCCAAGCGCTAACCCACCTGCACCAGCAAACAATTCGACTAAGCCATAATGCTTCAGAGGGACTATGGCTTTTTCTGTGTGCCATGTGGTAAGCTTCATCTTCTTATATTGATCAAACTTCATAAGCTGTGATTCCTCAAAATAAATTGTGTTACAAGCATTATTTTGAGTTTCGGCAGGTTGGATCTTTTTATTTTTTATCCACATTTCCAGTGTGCGCTTTGAAATCGAGAGTAGATCTGCGACTGCATCAAAAGATAAATACTGTGGAGATGCATGGTTCGATTTTTGGACATCTATCATGAGACGCTTCCAATAGAATACTTAATATGAGGGATTATATCTTATGATCCTGTCTAGGTCCAGCTTTTTCTTAAAATGATAAAATTAGGTATAGACGACACATGAGTCCATTTAATAGACAAAAAATCAAGCAAGCTTTAACACCTGTCATTCAAAAATTAATTGACATCGAGAAGGAGCCTGTTGATTTATATAAAAATACACTGGATTGTTTTTCTGCCACTTTTGATGCGATGACACAAGGCATAACACTGGATGATTGGGTCAAACAGGAAGCTTCCAGAAAGCGACAAAAATCCAAACAAAATGTCGTGGGTGAAATACATCAGGTGATTCTGGGTACACTCGCTGGGGTGGAGAACCTCAAGACGGGTAAAGTCGTAGACACACTCTGCCATGAAAAGAAAATAGTGGCTGAGATTAAAAACAAACACAACACAACCAAAGGCAACCATAAGAAAAACATCTATGATGACTTAGAAAGGATGCTGGACATATACGAAGGTTATACTGGCTATTATGTTGAAATCCTGCCTAAGTCAACCAAGCCATATAATGAATGTTTTTCCCCATCAGACAATAACGCAGCCACTGATGCTTTAAAAAAACGCCCCATCAATGAAAAGATAAGAGTGATTGATGGCGCATCTTTTTACGAAATCATCACGGGGGATGGCGAGGCACTGAAGACATTATATGCACTACTCCCTCAAGTCATCTATGAAATACTCGATGAAAATGAACTCTTACCACAAGCCCAATTGACTCAAATCAAAGACATTGAACATTCAGATTATTTTCATGTTTTTTTTGAGAAAGCTTATGGCTAAAATGATTAAAAGCGCATAGCATCATTAAGCAACCTAGCTCTTTTTAGAGCTAGGTTTTAAAATAAATCCCAAGCTAATCGTTACCTATTTATCGAAACTCACTTGCCCTTGTTGCTTCCGCAAATAAATTTCTTCTCTATCAACGCTCACTTCTTTGGGGGCATCGATGCCGATATGAACTTGGTGACAGAGTACGTCACAGACACTGACAAACTAAGATGTCGGCATTTAAGAAATCATGATGTCTTGACCTGAGGTCTCACGGTATTGAATATAAACATCTCTAATCTGCTTTCTTTTTAAGTTGGTTGAAATTCTATCTGGTTTAACTTCTCCGCTTGCTATTTTTCTTAGGCGCTCTCTGGCGGGTTTGTTGAGAATCTAGCTGCTACTTGCTAAAGTAGTACAATTTAACCATGAATAATATCTTTAATTTATTTAGTTTTGTCATGATACCTCTAAAGTTAGTCTACCTCTTTTTAACGGAAGATATAGTTGGAAATTTTATAGGGATTTTTATTTTAGTCATCATCATTACGCTGATGATTTCAATATATAAGGACAAAATTAAATAATCGATATGAGTCAATAGAATTCAAGCTAAGTAATGGATTTGGTTTTGAGAGAATCAGATTTGATTCAGTTTATAATCGAATGCTGTTGGGCAAATGATTTATTTTGGTACAGAATACAAGCTGAAAAAGAACGGTTCGAGTCTGCATATGAAGACAATAGCTGTTAATTATGTTTTTAATATAATTAAAAACAGTAAAATTATTTTATTTTATGTTGTTTTTTTTGAAACAAAATGTTAAAAACAATTGAAAAATACACAATCTCATCTACACCAGTATTTTGATACATCTTCACTCATTTTTACATGCAATAAGGAAGCAGTTTTATGATTGAACTCACATCATCTATCTAATTTGAACATTAGATT